>CAVGTH010000006.1:0-9063 GCA_963632045.1 Roseburia faecis
TTGGGCGGAAATCCACCTCTTAAAATCGAGTTCGGATTGCTAACATCAGGCTAGGGTGAGTTCGACCGGGCAGTGATCGCTGCCCATAATTTCCGTATGAATTTTTGCGTCCAAAAGTCGATCCTTTAATGCATCCGAGACAATAAAATAGTCGATGCGCCATCCGGCGTTTTTCTCTCTGGCGTGGAATCGGTACGACCACCAGGAGTATGCCCCTTCGGTGTCCGGGTAGAAGTAGCGGAAGGTGTCAATTTTGTGATCGGACAAGAGGTCGGTCATTTTTTGCCGTTCCTCATCGCTGAACCCGGCGTTTTTGCGGTTGGTTTTTGGATTTTTTAGGTCAATCTCCCGGTGTGCCGCATTGAGATCGCCGCAGTAGATGATCGGCTTTTTTTCTTCCAGCGAGGAAAGATACGCACGCAGCGCGTCTTCCCATTCCATCCGATATGCCAGCCGCTTTAATCCGTCCTGGGCATTGGGCGTATAGCAGACAACCAGATAAAAATCCGGGTATTCTGCCGTAATCAGCCGCCCCTCGGTATCGTGCTCCGCAATCCCCATGCCATAGCGTACCGAGAGCGGTTTTACCTTGGTAAAAAGCGCCGTGCCGGAATAGCCTTTCTTTTCCGCATAGCACCAATATTGGTGATAGCCGTCAAGCGGCATCTCAATTTGTCCCTCTTGCAGTTTGGTTTCCTGCAAACAAAAAATGTCGGCGTCAAGGCGTAAAAATGTCTCCATAAAGCCCTTATTCATACAGGCGCGCAGCCCGTTCACGTTCCAGGATATCAGTTTCATCATCGAACCCCCTTGATGGCATGTGCTTTCAGCTTACATACTGTTTTTTTCAGCATACCATAATTTTTGCGATCTTGCAAGCGGTTCTCTTGACGAAAGCGCCTGCATAGCATATAATAGATGAAAAAGCGGAAGGGAGAATGGCATGAAACGCGCAGTTCTTTTTTTGCTGATACTATGTATGTTGCTTGGCGGATGCCGGGTTTTCCGCCGCGAGGTACCTTATTTTGAGACGCGTTTTTTGCTTGATACGGTCTGCACGGTTCGTGCCGGCGGCGAAAACGCTAAAGAGGCCGTTCTTGCCGCCTTTTCTGTGATCGAGGAAATCCAGAACGCGGTAAATTTTTATGATGAAAATTCCGTTGTTTCGGCGTTTAACCGTGCGGCGGCGCATGTGCCGGTGCCGCTTGATGCGCATACCGCTGCAATTGTCGAGACTGCGCTGGCGGTCAGCGCGGCATCGGACGGCGCATTTGATATTACGGTTGCGCCGGTGTCAAGGTTATGGCCGTTTCATGGGGAAGAAAATCCCGCTGTGCCGTCTGAAACGGAGATTTTAGAGGCGGAAAAAAAGGTGGGCTATCAAAAACTGGTGTTTTCCAAAGAGGACGGGACGCTGACAAAGACCGAGGACGGCGTGATGATTGATCTTGGCGGTGCAGCCAAGGGCTATGCCGCTGACGCGGCTGCCGATGCGATGCGGCAAAGCGGCGCAGCATGGGGACTTTTGGATCTTGGCGGCAACGTCTATGCGTTCGGCAAAAATCCGAACCGCCGCGACGGCAGCTGGCAGGTTGGGATTCAGGTGCCGTTTGCCGAGACCGGAACCTATGAAGAGTCCGTTACGGTGACAGACTGCGGCGCCGTGGTGAGCAGCGGTACCTATCAGCGCGGCTTTACCTATGACGGGGTGTACTATCATCACGTTTTGGATCCCAAAAGCGGTTATCCGGCGAACACCGAGACAGAGGGCGTCAGCATTGCGGCAAAGTCCGCGCTGATCGCGGACTGCCTGTCCACGGCCTGCCTGATCCTTGGCAGAGAAGACGGCGCGGCGCTGGCAAGCCGTTTTGGGGCAGAGAGCTATTTCAGCCGCGAATGAGGGCGCAAAACCGGCACTTTCGGCTAGCCTGATGTTAGCAATCCGAACTCGATTTTAAGAGGTGGATTTCCGCCCAAACGGTGTTAAAATACTCGGCAATCCGTTAGGATTACCTCCGTTTTTGCCTTGTTTGAACGAAAATCCCCACTCTTAAAATTCTTTGACCGAAATCGGATGGAATTTTGAGAAGATTTTGGTGCGGAGGATGCAGGAGGGCTGACGCCCGGCAAAGACGACAAGCTAAAATATTCCGAAATTACGCCGATTTAGGCGGGTTCGGATTGCTAACATCAGGCTAACTTTTGCATTGACTGACCGATGAAAGCGGTCGGATACCAATAAGACGAGGGGGATTATCATGGAGAATAAGAACATCTGTTTGATCCATGCCAATATCATAACCATGGAGGGAACGAATTTTTCAGACGGATATCTTGTAATCCGCGACGGAAAGATCGCGGATTTGGGCGCAATGGCGGATATGCCGCAGCAGACGGCCGGGGACGAGATGATTGACGCGAAGGACGCTGTTTTGACGCCGGGGCTGATTGATGCGCATTCGCATCTTGGCATGTGGGAGGACGGTTTGAATTTTGAGGGTGATGACGGTAATGAAGATACCGACCCGGCAACGCCGCAGCTGCGCGCCTTGGACGGGGTGAATCCCCAGGATCGCGCCTTTTTAGAGGCGGTGCATGCCGGCGTTACCACGGTGATTACCGGGCCGGGCAGCGCCAATCCGATCGGCGGCCAGCTTTTGGCTATGAAGACCGCCGGGATTTGCGCAGATGATATGCTGCTGCGTGCGCCGATCGGAATCAAGGCCGCCTTTGGTGAAAATCCCAAGTCGGTGTATCATGACAAAAGCCAGGCGCCGGTCACGCGGATGGGGACGGCGGCCGTAATCCGCGAGACGCTGCAAAAGGCAAAGAACTATCTGGAGCAGATTGACCGTGCGGAGGAGGATGAGGACGAAGAACGTCCGGAGTGGGATTTTAAGTGTGAGGCGCTCTTGCCGCTGCTGCGGCGTGAGATTCCGCTGCATGCGCACGCACACCGCCTGGACGATATTTTTACCGCGATTCGGATTGCCAAGGAGTTTTCGCTGCGGCTGATTTTGGTGCACGGAACCGAGGCGCACCTTGCGGCAGACAGACTTGCAAGGGAAAAGGTGCCGGTACTGTCCGGCCCGATCCTGACCGACCGCAGCAAGCCGGAACTGAAAAACCAAAGTGAGGCGGCGCCGGCAATCCTGCATGCGGCAGGTATCGAGACGGCGCTGATTACCGATCACCCGGAAACCCCGGAAAAGTACCTGCTGCTTTGTGCGGCCGCTGCCGTGCGCGCGGGGCTTGACCCCGACGCGGCGCTCTCAGCGGTCACCAGGATGCCGGCAATGCTCTGCGATATATTTGACCGCGTCGGTTCTCTTAAGGCCGGCAAGGACGCGGATCTGGTGCTCTGGGAGGGAAGGCCGCCGGCGTTTGACGCAAAGCCCGTTATGGTATTTGTGGACGGAAAACGGATCAGCGGATAGAAGAAGGGGCTTTGGCAAAATGAAATCATTTTGCCAAAGCCCCTTTTCAGTTGCAATGTCTTTTACTGAATGCTGAACAATAGCTCACCGTAGGTCGGGAAAGGCCATACCTCTTTTGGGGTATAGACCTCCATATCATCGGCAATGCTGCGGATCACACTCATCTGTGCGAGGACACTGTCGCGGTAGCATTCCGCCTGTTCCTGCTTATCCGTAATCAGCTTGGCACGGCCAACGCGCTGATCCAGTTCCTCCGTTTCGCAGAAGAGGACGGAAAGCTGATTGGAAAGACGGCGGATCAGCCGATCTTCCATATCGCAGCTGGCATCCGGGCAGGCCTGCTTTTTATAAACCACAGTCCGGCTCAGGGTGTTGACATAGCCCTCAACGGCCGGCAGAATGCTGCGCCGAATCATCTCAAGCAGGGTCAATGCCTCAATGTTGATGACCTTACTGTAATTATCCAGATTGATTTCATAGCGGGAACGTGCCTCGTCGCGGGTTAAAATGTGGTGCTTTTCAAACAGTGCCAGATTCTTTTCGGCGATAAAGGCCGGCATCGCCGCCGGTGCGTTTGCCAGGTTTAAAAGACCGCGGCGCTCTGCCTCTTTTACCCATTCCTCGGTGTAGTTATTGCCGTTAAAGATGATACGCTTGTGCGCTTTCAGCGTCTTTTGCAGCAGCGCGTAAACCTCTTTTTCAAGATTGTCGCCCTGTACTGCTTCCAGCGCGTCGGCAAACTGACACAGCGCCTCTGCCACGGCGGTATTTAACAAAAAGTTCGGCCCGGAAATCGAAAGACTGGAACCGGGACTGCGAAATTCAAATTTGTTGCCGGTAAACGCAAAGGGCGAGGTACGGTTGCGGTCGGTGGTGTCCTTGGTGAAGTTGGGCACCGCGGTCACGCCGCCGGCCTCCATAATTTCACGCTTTTTGTTACTGTAATCACTGTCCTTTTCGATCGCCTCCAAAACCTCGGTCAGTTCATCACCCAAAAAGATGGAGATGATGGCCGGCGGCGCCTCGGCAGCGCCCAAACGGTGATCGTTGCCGGCGGTAGCCACCGACATCCGCAAAAGATCCTGGTATTCGTCCACCGCCTGGATGACCGCGCATAAAAAGACCAAGAACCGCAGATTCTCGTGCGGATGCTTGCCGGGATCCAATAAATTCACGCCGGTGTCGGTGCAAATGGCCCAGTTATCGTGCTTGCCGCTGCCGTTGACGCCGGCAAACGGCTTTTCGTGCAGCAGGCATTTCATAGAATGCTTTTCGGCGATCCGTTTCATCAGTTCCATCGTCAGTTGGTTGTGGTCGGTGGCAATGTTGCCGGCACAAAAGATCGGCGCAAGTTCATGCTGTGCCGGCGCGACCTCATTATGCTTGGTCTTGGCTAAAATCCCCAGTTTCCAGAGTTCGCGATCCAGATCCCGCATGTACGCAGAGACCCTAGCCTTGACAACGCCAAAATAATGGTCGTCAAGTTCCTGCCCTTTCGGCGGCATCGCGCCGAGCAGTGTCCGGCCGGTATAGGTTAAATCCGGCCGCTTTGCCGCAACGCTGCGGTCAATCAAAAAGTATTCCTGTTCCGGCCCGACCGTGGTGCTGACCCGCTTGACATCGGTGTAACCAAGCAGATGCAGAACGCGTACTGCCTGGGTGTTCAGCGTTTCCAGTGAACGCATCAGCGGCGTCTTTTTATCCAGCGCCTCGCCGGTGTAGGAGCAAAATATCGTGGGAATACAGAGAATGCCATCTTTGATAAATGCATTAGCCGTGGGATCCCATGCCGTGTATCCGCGCGCCTCAAAGGTCGAACGCAGTCCGCCGGACGGAAAGCTGGAAGCGTCCGGCTCACTCTTAATCAGCTCCTTGCCGGAAAATTCCATAATGACCTTGTCCTGATCCGCCGGCGCAATAAAGCTGTCGTGCTTTTCGGCGGTGACGCCGGTCATCGGCTGAAACCAGTGTGCAAAGTGGGTGACGCCCTTTTCAATCGCCCAGTCTTTCATGGCGTTGGCGACAACATCCGCAACCTCCCGTGTCAGCGCGCTGCCCTCTTTGCGGGTACGCATCACCTGGCGATAGGTGTCCTTGGGCAGCCGCTCCTTCATGGTGGCGGCGTCAAACACCATGCAGCCGAATATTTCGTTGATATTTTCCAAACTCAACATCCTCCTTTTCCCATATCTTCCGTAATTTATTATAAGTGCAAAAGCCCTTGTTTGTCAAGAATTTGTTTTATCGGATCGGGCGCCGAATATGCGCTGTCAGCTGTTTGTCTCCATGATGACGCCGCAGGCAATCCGCATACCTGATCCGCCGGCCGGCTGGGTTTTGTCGTCATCCGGCGAGGCGTGAATGATGACGGTCTTTCCGATGACGTCCTCCGGCAAAAAGCGGTCGGTAAAGAATAGCATCCGCGCCTTGCCGTGGTTGGAGAACAGCATCGGAAAATCGCCCTTATGATTTCCGTGCGGCTGACCGTCCGGGTTCCAGTGCCCCTCCGCGTCAGAAAACGCCGCGCCGCCGCAGTCGCCGCCTTCGTGAATATGAAATCCGTGCGGCCCGATTTGCGGTGTGGTCTCGGTCGCTGCCTGAAACGGCGGCAGACCGTCGATGACCGCATCCACCCAGGTTCCGCCGTTTCCTTTGCGAAATCCGACGGTTCCGGTGATTTCGGGATAGTCCTCGCCGCCCTGTATCGCGGCTGCTGCATCATAGTGCGCCAGCATATTGCATCACTCCTTCTATGTTGCTGACATTCTTTTTCACCTTATTATGGTATGCGGCGCTAAAAAAAGTGTTACGGCGCTTTTTTTAGGGGTATATGCCAAATCCGGTCGATGAAAAATCTTTGCATTTTTATTTTGTTATGGTATAATATGGATATACAAAAGGAAAATTTTGGAAGGAGCGTTTGGCATGCTATTTGAAGATAGAAGACAGGGCAAGGTGCGCGAACTGCCGCGCAGAGAACAGAGCGAGGAGACCGGGGTTTGGGGAAGAAGCCGAAATTTTGCGCGGTGCGGCGAGACGCGCACCGTCCCTATCAAGAATATCCGTTTAAATCCGCATCAGCCGAGGCAGATTTTTGATCAGGGATCGCTGCAGGATTTGGCAATTTCGATTATGGAATACGGGCTTATGCAGCCGATTACCGTGCGGCAGGTCAGTCCGTTTGACTATGAACTGATCGCCGGCGAGCGCAGACTGACGGCGTGCCGTAACTTAGGAATGGCGTATATCCCGGCGATTGTCATGTCGGCCAGCGCCACCGACAGCGCGATTCTTTCGCTGATTGAAAATATCCAGCGCGAGAACCTGAGTTATATGGAGGAGGCGGAGGCCTTTGCCAACTTGATTCAGGAGCATGGGCTGACCCAGGAGGAACTGGCGGACAAGCTTGGCAAGAGCCAGTCGACCATTGCAAACAAGGTGCGCCTGTTAAAACTGTCGCCCAAAATTCGGCAGCTGCTGAAAGAAAATCATCTGACGGAGCGGCACGCCCGTGCGCTGCTGCGGCTGCCGGACGAGAGACGGCGGATGCGGACGCTGCGGCTGATTATCGAGCGCGGCCTCAATGTGGCAAAAACCGAAGAACTGGTGGATCGGCTTTTGAAAACGCCGGACAAGCCGGCGGCGGAGGAAAAACCCGGCACAGAAAAACGAAGCTTTCGCGATGTGCGGATTTTTCATAATACCATCCGTCAGGCGGTCGATATGATGCGCCGTTCCGGCATTTTGGCAAAGGCCAACCGCCGTGAGACGGAGGAGGAGATTGAATATACCATTGTAATCCCCAAACAGAGCGCAGAAAAAGAGGCGGAGTCTTTGCTGCCGGCAAAGGGATAAGGGGCATAGGGCAAAAACTATGGAATAGAAAAAGGCTATCGCCAACCTGATTTGAAATCGGGTCGGCGATAGCCTTTTTAATCGTTTGTTAATAATTTTCCGCGTGGATCTCAAAGTAGCTTTGCGGATGTGCGCAGACCGGGCAAACCTCCGGTGCTTTTGTTCCGATGACGATATGGCCGCAGTTTCTGCATTCCCATACCTTCACTTCGCTCTTTTCAAATACCTTTGCGGTCTCTACATTGGAGAGCAGCGCGCGGTAGCGTTCCTCGTGGCGTTTCTCGATTGCAGCCACAAGACGGAACTTTTCGGCGAGGGCAGAAAAGCCTTCGTCCTCCGCTGTCTTGGCAAAGTCCTCATACATATCCGTCCACTCGTAATTTTCGCCGTCTGCCGCCGCAACAAGATTTTCTGCCGTGTTTCCGATGCCGCACAGCTCTTTAAACCACATTTTTGCATGCTCTTTTTCGTTATCTGCCGTTTGCAGGAAGAGCGCCGCGATTTGCTCATAGCCCTCTTTTTTCGCCTTGCTTGCAAAATAGGTGTATTTGTTGCGTGCCTGTGATTCTCCGGCAAATGCTGCCATAAGATTTTTTTCTGTCTGGGTTCCTTTATATTGATGTTCCATTTTTTTATCCTCTGTTTCTGTTTAAAATTAACCGAAGTAACGCTTTAACATGCCGTCAAAGCCGCGGCCGTGTCTTGCCTCGTCCTTTGCCATTTCGTGGACGGTATCGTGAATTGCGTCATAGCCGAGTTCTTTTGCACGCTTTGCAAGTTCTAACTTTCCGGCGGTTGCGCCGCATTCTGCCTCGGCACGCATGGTTAAATTGGTCTTGGTGCAGGGAACGACCACTTCGCCCAAAAGTTCTGCAAATTTAGCGGCGTGCTCTGCCTCTTCCAGGGCGGCTCTCATATAAAATTCGCCGATTTCCGGATAGCCCTCACGGATTGCCTGGCGGCTCATTGCGATATACATACCAACCTCGGTGCATTCGCCCTCAAAGTTTGCCTTTAATCCTTCATAAACGTCAGCCTCTACCTGATCCTTCGCGCCGACGCCGATCACGTGCTCACATGCCCAAGTCATCGTGCCGCTTTGCTCCTGGAACTTCGATGCCGGTGCCTTACATTGCGGACAGGCCTCCGGCGGATTGGTACCCTCATAAACATAACCGCATACAGTGCAAACCCATTTTTTCATTTTACATGACCTCCAATAAAATAAATTTTTTATAATGAATGAAATTCTTTTTCTGTTTGAGAAAGACAGTCGCTGCATGTCCCGTAAAAAATCAGGGCATGGTACGAAATGTCGCCGGCGCCGAATTCCTCTGCACGGCTGTCCATTGTCTTGTCATAGGGCAGGGCAAGATCCAAAAGCCGCTTGCAGCAATGACAAAACATATGATAGTGCGGCAGCTCATTAAAATCAAAGCGATCCACACCGTCGCCGATCTCCATCCTTTGGATTTCGCCGGAATCCGCCAGCTGCGCCAGGTTCCGATAGACTGTCCCAAGGCTGATGTTGGGAATCTCCCGCCGGACTTCGTGATAGACCCACTCAGCGCTGGGATGCGTATCGGTGCTTTTTAAAACACGCAGGATCGCGCTGCGCTGCTTGCTGCCGCGATTTTGCGATGAAGATTGCATCAGAATCAGCCCTTTCGAATTAGTAATAGTAATTATTACTGTTTTAGTATAACGCATGATTCGTCATTTGTCAAGCACTTTTTTCAAGTTTTTTAAAAATTTTTTTGGCTGTACAAAC
>CAVGTH010000006.1:9175-30235 GCA_963632045.1 Roseburia faecis
AATTGTTTCTGACTTCTGTTTGTCTGCCGCACGGTACAATAAAAAAAGAACCGCCGCCGCAGCAATATGCCGCGGGGCGGTTTAACCTGATATTAACGATCTTAGTCCGATTTAGGCGAGTTTAGATCGCTGACATCAAGTTGGGGGGAGGCGATATTAGTGATTATCCTTCGGAATAAAGAGCGTTTTTGCCTTATAGAACAAGAGAATCAAAACAACGAGGGCAATGATTAACTCCGGCACCATATAGGTTGCCTGATAACCCAAAGAGTAAACCCAGGGATTTTGTCCCTCCGGTGCGTACTCGGCAAAGAGAACGGCACCGCTGATGACCGAACTGATAAAACGCCCGGCTACGCCGACACAGCTGCCGCCGATGATGCCGGAGAGCGTTTTGGGAAAGAATCCGGCCACGCCGAGAACGCCGAAGGCCAAAACATAATCAAGCAAAATCGACATCGGATGATAAATGACGCCGGCCATCAGCATCGAGACAACGCCGTACAGGGCGCCGCCGATGATGCCGGCAAGGGGGCCGCGGCGATAGGCCAGCAGCAAAAGCGGAATCATGGTGAGTGCGATCGAGCCGCCCTGCGGCATCTCCCACACCTTGATCAGGCTGCAGACAACGGCCAGTGCAATACAGATTGCAATCTCAATCATTACTTTTGTTTTCTTCATGAAAATCCTTCTTTCTTCCATGTAATTATAAACGGGGGCAAAAGCCGCCGTGTTTTTGCAATAAAAAAGCATATCTGCCTTTTACAGATATGCGCAATATGCGGTCACACAATACACTCGATCCCTACGCTGGCATTATCCATATCAGGTTATAGGGTCGAAATTCACAATTTCCTCTCAGCCTGTCTACAAGCCCCCCTTCGAACTATTCAATTTTAAATACGGCGTATCTTACAGTCTGTAAAGACGAGATCGCTCCGCAAAAACACTCTATTTAAAGAATACCGTATTTTTCTAAAATTGTCAAGTTTTTTTGACAAATTTTTTAGTGGTTGATTTTTTGCGCCAATGTGGTAAAATAAAAAGAAAATGCGGAGGATAAGCAATGCAAAAGATATTACAGATGCGTCACATGGCCGATGTGGCAGAGGACATGGATCCCAAGGTGTTTGCCTATATCAAAGAAGGACAGATCGAAAGCTTTGAATGCTTTGCGCATTTTGACCTTTTGGCCTTTGACTATTACGATATTTTGGGTGTTGGAATCAATAATCCCAAAATTATGATTTATTTGGATAAGGAGGATTTATTCTTCTTTTGTGAAAACGAGCATGCCGAGAAACATGTCCGTGCGCTTGTCAAGGGTGCGGCAGCGGACGGAGAGGCAGAAAACCAGCAACTTTTGTATCGGTTTTTTGTGCGGCTGCTAAAGGGCGATATGGATTATTTAGAGGGGCTTGAGCAGCGGATCAACGATGCGGAAAATATGCTCTTCTCCCGGTCGGAGCGCGGCGCACTTGCCTGGATTTCCACGGAGAGGAAAGAACTGCTGCGGCTTAAGCGGTATTACAGCCAGCTGGATTCCATTTTTGATGAGATGTCAGCCAACGATAACGAACTTCTCTCGGAGACGGTGCGCATGCGGATTCAGATTTTAGGCGCACGCACCGACCGTTATCTGCGTGCAGTCTGCGATCTGCAGGAGATGATTAGTCAGCTGCGCGAGGCGTACCAGTCGCAGCTTTCGATCCGGCAAAACGACCTGATGAAGGTCTTTACCGTCGTGACGGCGATCTTTTTGCCGCTGACGCTGATTGTGGGCTGGTATGGCATGAACTTTGTCAATATGCCGGAGCTGCATTGGCGGTACGGATATCCGTGCGTCTTTTTTGTCTGCATCGCCATTGTACTGGTGCTGCTCTGGTTTTTTAAACGCAAGAAGTGGCTGTGACGCATCGCCGGAATCAGTCCGGCACGGACAGTATTTGAAACGGAGGATATGAGTATGAACCTGACCCACCCGGCAGAACTGAAAGAACTGCTCGCCCGGCACGGATTCTCGTTTTCGAAAAGCCTGGGACAAAATTTTTTGATTGATGAAAATGTGCTGCACAAGATTGTGGACGCGGCCGCGCCGTGGGAGACCGGCTGCGCTTTGGAGATCGGCCCCGGCGCAGGGACGCTGACTCGCTGCCTCGCGGCGCATGCAAAGCATACTGCGGCTATTGAAATTGACCGTGCACTGATTCCGATTTTAGAGGAGACGATGGCGCCCTATCCCGATTTCACGCTGATTCATCAGGATGTCATGACGGTGGATTTAAAGGCGCTGACGCACGAGCTGTTCGGCGACGCGCCGTTTTGTGTTGCGGCCAATCTGCCTTATTACATCACTACGCCCATTATTATGGAACTGCTTGAGAGCCGGTTGCCGGTGACAACCATGACGCTGATGGTACAAAAAGAGGTTGCCGACCGCATGACGGCGGTGCCCGGCGGCAAGGAATACGGCGCGTTGTCGGTGGCGGTGCAATACTATGCAAAGCCGAGCCTGATCTGTAAGGCAGAGCCGCATTGCTTTTTGCCGCAGCCTAAGGTCGCGTCCTCGGTGATCAAGCTTGAAGTCTTGCCGGAGCCGTCCGTTCGGGTATCGGACGAAAAACTGTTTTTTAAGGTTGTCAAGTCCGCCTTTGGGCAGCGGCGCAAGACACTGCTCAACGCGCTCACCAAAAGCCCGTATCTCCAAACAGAAAAAGAGCGCATCTTAGCGGCGCTCTCTTCCATGGGGCTTCCGACCGATATCCGCGGCGAACGCTTGACGGTTGCACAGTTTGCGGAGCTGACCGGTTATTTGGCATGATATTATCTGATTTTCATTTATATTTGATGGGCGGTGCGCCAGGTGCTTGGCGTGCTGCCCATTTCTGCTTTAAACATTTTAGAAAAATAATTTTGATCCTCAATCCCGACCAATGCGGCAACCTCGCCGATGCGGCGTTGGGGATCTTCCAAAAGCTGTGCGGCGGTCTGCATCCGCCGTTTTTTGATGTGGCGCGCAATGCTGACGCCGAAATACTGCTTGGAAATCTCAAACAGGCGGCTGCGGCTTACATCAAAGATGCGGCACAGCTTTGCGGCGGAAAGATCCTCGCTCAGGTGGTCTTCGATATAGACCGAAATCTGATAGCCAAGACTTCCGGCGTCCATTTTAATCAGCTGATTGATCCATAAATAACAGGCGCAGCCCTCCATAATCTTGGCGGCGGCGCGGATCTGCTGCTCATTCTTGCCGCAAAGGCGGTCAAAGGCCTTTGCGGCTTCCTCCGCGTTGCCGCAGTAACCGCTGCAGTAGTCGATCATGGTCTGCCTTGCCGTCTTTTTTAGGGCAGGGTCAATGATCTGACCGAACATAATGTAACCGATGATGGTATCGTGCATACGGATCGGCGCGACCCCCTCGGTCAGTCCGGCGTGGCAGCGGTAACTCCGAATCTTTCCGCTTTCTTTGCAGGTGAGAAACCCGTCCCGGTCGCAGCTCTTGCAGCGTGCGAGGGAGGAAGGATTGGCTTTGAGCAGGGAACAAAAGTGGCAGCTCTTTTCCGGGTAGGCAATCAGCTTTTTCATATCCGCGTCATAAACCGATGCGCGGATATGGGTAAGGGTATGAAAATCCACCAGCAGTTCTTTCAGTCCGTCCGCGTCAAAATGCAGCGGCATAACAGACACCCCCTGAACAAAATTACAGATTATAAAACATTTTTCTCTTTATTATACCGCTTTCTTGTGGTAAAATCAAATTAAATTTAAAAAATTTTTTATGGGAGAAATTGCTATGAATATCGGTGGGTTAGATATCGGAACGACCGGCTGTAAACTGACCGTCTACCAAACGGACGGGACGCATCTTTGCACGGCGTACCGTGCCTATGATGAGATGCCGGATTATGCGGCAAAGAAAACCGATCCGGGACTTTTGCACGCCGGCATTATCTACGAGGCGGTGGGCGAGGTCATCCGGGAGACCGTCAAGAAAACCGCGGTGGACGCGATCGGTGTTACCTCGTTCGGCGAGACGTTTGTGCTGCTGGACGCGGACGATCGGATTCTGCTGCCTTCGATTCTCTATGCCGACGCGCGGGGCGTGAAGGAATGCGCCGTCTTTGCAGGGCGGCATACGGAACAAATTACCGGTGTCGCGCCGGGTTATCTGTTTAGTCTGCCGAAAATCATGTGGGTCAAAAAGCATTACCCCAAGGCATACGAAAAGGCAAAACGGATTTTGCTGATGCAGGATTTTGTGGTGTATATGCTGACCGGGACGGCGCAGATTGACTATTCGCTGGCGACCAGAACCATGGGATTTGATATCCGTAAAAAGTGCTGGAGCAAGACCATGTTTGACCTTGCCGGCGTGGAGATGGAGAAAATGTCAAAGCCGGTTCCCTCCGGCACCGTTGCAGGAAAAAGCGATCAGTTTGGACTCTCCGGCGCGGTGATTGTCAGCGGCTGCTTAGATCAGGTGGCGGCGGCGGTCGGCGCCGGCGCAAGAGAGCCGTTTTGTGCGATGGACGGTATCGGTACGGTGGAATGCGTTCTCCCGGTTTTAAAGGAGATTCCGGACAGTCAGCAGTTTTACCGGGGCGGCTATGCGGTGATCCCGTACGTGGGCGACGATCAGTATGTCTGCTGCGTGCTTTCCTTTTCCGGCGGTGCGGCCATCAAGTGGTTTCGGGATCAGATTGCGCCGGGGATCGGCTACGATGCGCTGAACGGCGCAGTAGACACTAAGACGCCGACCGGCATCTTGCTGCTGCCGCATTTCGGCGGTGCGGCAACGCCGTACATGGACAGCGAGTCGAAGGCCGCCATGGTCGGTATCACCTACCAAACCGGCAGAGAAGAAATTTATCAGGCCGTGCTGGAGGGGATTTCCTATGAGATGCGGCTGAACCTTGACGAGGCGGAGAAGAACGGCGTCCGGGTGGAAAGGGTGATTGCCACCGGCGGCGGCGCCAAGTCGAGAGAACTGCTTCAGATCAAGGCAAACATCTATCGCCGCCCGGTGACGGCACTGATGGCGGACGAGGTCGGCGCGGTCGGAACCATGATGCTGACGGCGGTTGCCATGCATGCCTATGAAGATCTGGAAGAGGCAGGCAGTGCGCTGATTGCAGAAAAGGAGACGTTTTATCCAAACGCCGCGGCGGCGGAGCGCTATGAAATCATGTATCAAAAATACCGGGGATTATATCAGGCGGTAAGGCCGCTGGTTCACAATATAAAGGAGGAAGAACAATGATTGTAACATTAAATGAAGTCATGCAGTATGCAGAGGCGAACGGCTGCGCCATCGGCGCATTTAACGCGGTGAATCTGGAGAGCATTCAGGCGATTTTGGGCGCGGCGGAGGAACTGGATCAGCCGGTTATCTTAATGCATGCCGAGGTGCACGAGGAAATGGGACTCTGCAAGATGGAGACCATGGCGCCGATTATGCAGCTGCTTGCTGAGCGTGCCTCGGTTCCCGTGTGTCTGCACTTAGACCACGGCACCTCGCTGGGGTATTTAAACCGTGCCTTAGAGTTGGGCTTTACCTCGGTGATGTATGACGGTTCTAACTTAGACTATGACCGCAACTGCGCCAATACGCAGATCATCCGCGCGGTTGCTGACCAGTACGGTGCCAGCGTCGAGGCGGAAATCGGCAGCATGGGCGCCGGAGAGAGCGGAAACGGCGGCTTTGCCGATACGCCGGTAAAAATCATGTCAGACGGACACTGCTTTACCGTGCCGGCCGGCGAGATTCTGCGCCTGACGCCGGGACAGAGCATCTCTATTTACTGCGGCATGTACCACTCCTTCTGGGGTGAAGAAGGCAGCGGAAGAATTTTGCTCGGCGAGGTGTCGCAGGTCAATGATGACAATGCCGATAACCGGTTTTATGAAGAACAGGGGCGTTTCCCGGAAATTGAGGAGGACGAGGCGCCGCTGTGCTTGCTCTGTAACGAGTATCCCAAAGCGAAATAGAGAGAATACGGGCGAAAAAAAGCCGCCTGTGGATGAGGCCAAGCCTTATCCGCAGACGGCTTTTGTGTTGCCCGTATTTTTTGCAGAGGGTGGATAAATATTTTAATCTGTAAAAAGACATTGACAATACCCTATTAAATAGGGTATAATAAAACAGAAGCCGGGTGATACTATTTGAAAAGAAAGTTTGTTATGATGCCGATTTTTGATAAACAATGGCGTGAGATGGGACTTGATGATAAGGATTTGCAGCGCCTTCAGGCGGAACTGTTGAAAAATCCGCAGATCGGGAATGTAATCAGAGGAACGGGAAAACTTCGTAAGATGCGCTTTGCATTTCAAAACCGAGGGAAAAGCGGTTCAAGCCGTGTGTTGTATGTTGATTTTGTTGTGGCGGAAACCATTTATTTTATTTTTGCATACCCTAAAAATGAAAAAGATAATTTAACTGACGAGGAGCGAAACAACATTAAAAAGTTGATTGAGCGGTTGGAACAAAGTTTGTAGGAGGTGTTTTTTGTGAAAGTTTATGACGGAATTATGCAGGGGCTGGAAGAGGCCGTTGCGTATAATGAGGGTAAAATAAAAGCGAGAACAAATACCATGTCTATATCGCCTGTCCCTGACTTTAAAGCAACCGAAATTAAAGGTATACGTAACGAACTTGGTATGACACAGGTTTTGTTTGCCGGATTGATGGGCGTTTCTACAAAAACGGTTGAGGCCTGGGAGGCCGGACGAAACATGCCGGACGGGCCGGCGCGGCGAATTCTCGCGATGTTAAAGGTTGACCCTGCCTTACCGCAAAAACTTAACATTATCGTAAAATAAACAAAATACGGGCAATAAAAAAGCCGCCGACGGATGAGGCCAAGCAGCCTTATCCGCGCGCGGCTTTTGCGTTGCCCGTAAATTTTATGTGCGTTTTACAAAAAATTGAAAAAACTATGGTATTTCTGACGGAAGTGTGGTATACTGGTCGGGATAAGAAGAATGAGAGGCGGCTGCCGGAATTTGCCCGGCGGTGTCGCTGATCGGCTGCAAAAATCCGCCGGCGGAGAGGGAGCAGATGTCCGCCGCGATGATGCCGTCCTTGGTGACAAAGACATCGGCGCGGATTTGTGCCGCAGCGGAATCCTTGTGGTTTAGGACAAGGTAGGCGTACCGCGTGGCGTGCGCGCCCTTATGCGCCGCAAAGTCAAAGCCGGCGGCTTTTGCGATATCGTCATAGGTTTGGCAGACAATATCAAACTCTTCAGGAATGGTCAGACGGACGATTTCTTCCGGCTTTTCGCGGACTTCCCATCCGTAGGAACGGATCAGTGCCAGGTTTTTTTCATTGACGCCGGAGTCGGCACTGAAGAATAAAAAAATAATGCCGATGAGTACCGCGGCCGCGGTCAGCGGAATCAAAAGTGCCTTTCGGCTGCGTCTGGCAGACATAGAGCGTTCCTCCGTTTCCTGATGCGAAAAAAGTTTTTTCTTTTATTATGCCTATGCGCCTTTTGTAGAAAATATGAGGTGAAAGATGCGACTGGATAAATATTTGGCGGACTGCGGCGTTGGCAGCCGCAGTGAGATTAAAAAGCAGATTCGTGCCGGGGCGGTGCGCGTCTCGGGACTGGCGGCGCCAAAGCCGGAATCACAGATCAACACGGAGACGGCGGAGGTTTTTTGGTGCGGCCAAAAGCTAAACTATCAAAAATTTATCTATCTGATGCTTTATAAGCCGGCCGGCTATATCTCGGCTACCTGGGACGCAAAGTGGCCGACGGTTTTGGATCTTGTGCCAAAGGAATACTTGCACTTTGCGCCAAGCCCGGTCGGCCGGCTGGATCGGGACACCGAGGGGCTTTGCCTTTTAACCAATGACGGTCAGCTTTCGCACCGTCTGCTCAGTCCGGCAAAGCATGTGCCAAAGACCTATTATGCGGAGGTGCGCGGATGCGTGACAGAAGAGGACGCGGCGGCGTTTTTAAAGGGTGTTACCTTAGATGACGGTTATCATACCAAGCCGGGAGAACTTACGATTTTAAGCGCCGGTGCGATTTCAAAGGTGCACATCACTATTACGGAGGGAAAATTTCACCAGGTCAAGCGGATGTTTCTCGCAGTGGGAAAAGAGGTTGTCTATCTAAAGCGTATCCGGATGAACCGCCTCTGTTTAGACCCTGCGATGCAGCCGGGCGATATCCGTGTGCTGACGGAGGAAGAATGCCGGCTTTTGGAAAATTAAAATTGCGTGTCACAGGAAAGATTAAAACGGAACGATGGTGCATAAGATAAAAAGGGGACAAGGATTATGATTGCAAAAATCAACAGTGCCGGGCTTTGCGGTATGCAGGGCTACATGATTCAGGCAGAGGCTGATGTCAGCCCCGGGATTCCGGCGTGGGAGATCGTCGGTTTGCCGGACGTGGCCGTGCGGGAATCCAAAGAGCGGATCCGCAGTGCGGTCAAGCATGCCGGGTTTCAGATTCCGGGAAAGCGGATGGTTATCAACCTTGCGCCGGCCGATGTCAAAAAGGAGGGCGCCTATCTGGATTTGCCGATTGCGCTGGGAATTTTAGTCAGCTCCGGGCAACTGTCGGTCTCTGACATGGCGGACGCCGCCTTTTTCGGCGAACTGTCCCTGGACGGACGGCTGCGCCCGATCAAAGGGGCGCTTCCTCTGGCGATTACGGCATACCAAAACGGAATCCGGCGTCTCTTTTTGCCGGAGGAGAACGCCCGTGAGGCGGCGGTAGTTTCGGAAATCGCGGTTTACGGGATTTCGTCGCTCGGCCAGCTTTTGGAGCATCTTTTGGGTGAGGCAGCGCTCAAAAAGACAGAACTGGACGTTGACGCACTGTTTCGGCGGGCGGCGCGGAGCGCACTCGATTTCGCCGAGGTTAAGGGACAGAAAAACGCCAAGCGCGCCTTAGAGGTCGCGGCGGCCGGCGGACATAACGTGCTTTTGATCGGGCCGCCCGGATCGGGCAAAACCATGCTTGCGCAGCGAATCCCCTCCATTTTGCCGAACCTCAGCTTTGCCGAGGCGTTGGAGGTGACCAAGGTGCACAGTATCGCCGGCAAGCTGAAAAAGGACGAGCCGATGGTGCTGCGCCGTCCCTTCCGCAGTCCGCATCACACGGTGTCGGCGGTGGGGCTGACGGGCGGCGGCAGCAATCCCAAGCCCGGCGAGGTCAGCCTGGCGCATCACGGCGTTTTATTTTTAGACGAACTGCCGGAATTTCGGAAAGAGGCGCTGGAGATTCTGCGCCAGCCGCTGGAGGACGGCACGGTGACGATTACCCGTGCAAACGGCAGTTATTCCTACCCCTGTAACGTGATGCTGGTTGCGTCCATGAACCCGTGCCCCTGCGGCTATTATGGGGACAAAGCCCATGAGTGCAGCTGCACGCCGGCGCAGATTCAGCGATATTTGGGAAAGGTCAGCGGTCCTTTGCTTGACCGGATTGATTTACATATTGAGGTGCCGGCCGTGGCGTATGAAGAATTGGAGCAGCGGCAGGAGACGGGCGAATCGTCGGCAAAAATTAAGGAGCGGGTGGATCGCGCCAGAGAGATTCAGATGGCGCGCTACCGCGGCAGCGGTATTTACTCCAATTCGCAGCTGACGCCGGGACTGATGGAGGAATTCTGCAGTTTAGAGCCGGCCGCGGCGGAACTGCTCAGACAGGCATTTGAAAACCTGGGGCTCAGCGCCAGGGCGCACAACCGGATTTTAAAGGTCGCAAGAACCATTGCGGATCTTTCCGGCAGCAAGGGCATTGAGCCGATGCATCTCGCTGAGGCGATTCAATACCGGTCTCTGGATCGGAAGTTTTGGGCATAAAAATTTGGACATAAAGGAATACTTGACATAAATTTGTAGGTTTTAATCGGGAGGAAAACACATGCGACTGCATATTGTTTTAGTGGAACCGGAGATCCCGGCCAATACCGGGAACATCTCCAGAACCTGTTCGGTCATCGGTGCGCCGCTGCATCTGGTGCATCCCTTAGGCTTTGATATCAGTGAAAAGCAGGTGCGCCGCGCAGGGCTGGATTACTGGGATGAGCTTGAGCTGCACGAATATCAAAGCTTTGATGAGGTGCGTGCGGCCTATCCGGACGGAACATTTTATTACTGCACAACCAAGGGCGCGCATACTTACAGCGAGGAAGACTATACCAAAGTTCAGGGCGATCTCTTTTTCGTGTTTGGCAAGGAGACAAAGGGACTGCCGGAATCACTCCTTCGGGAGAACCGGGCAAACTGCATCCGCATTCCCATGCGGGAGAACAAGCGGTCGCTGAATTTGTCCAACTCGGTAGCCGTGATTGCCTATGAGGCGCTGCGGCAGTTTGATTTTGAAAATTTGAAAAAAGAAGGTGTTTTACCGTGATAAGAATTATGACCGATGCGGCGGCGGATATCCCAAAGGAATTGGTAGAAGAGTACGGTATTGAGATTTTGCCGTTTATGATATTTTTAGGAGAAAAAAGCGTGCTGGCGGATAAGGATCTTGCGCCGGAGACGTTTTATACCATGCTGGAGGAGAGCGGATGTATTCCGACCACCAGCCAGGTCAGCCCCGAAGAGGTGGAAAAGCGTTACCGCCGTCTGGGTGAAAACGGCGACAGTATCATTCATATTACCATGTCGGCAAACGGCAGCGGCATTTATAACACCTCCTGTCTTGTGGCGAGCCAGTTAAAGGAGGAGGGCTTTGACATTACGGTCATTGATTCCACCATGTTTGCCTATGCAATCGGCTATGCGGTGGTAGAGGCCGCCAAAATGGCAAAGGCCGGGTGCAGCAAGGAAGAAAT
Organism: Roseburia faecis; assembly: GCA_963632045.1. GTDB lineage: Bacteria > Bacillota > Clostridia > Monoglobales > Monoglobaceae > Ructibacterium. The sequence goes on from CAVGTH010000006.1 coordinate 19,982, forward strand.
TATTGCTTATGTTACCGCGGTGTATCAGCGGGACACCGCCTATTTTGTGGTAGACGATCTGACGTTTTTGAAAAAGGGCGGCAGAATCAAAGCGACCACCATGGCAATCAGTACGATTTTGGATATTAAGCCGATTTTAAATATCAACAGCGGCCTGGTAGAGGCATATCAAAAGGTGCGCGGTCTAAAACGCGCCATGGCAAAGCTTGCGTCATACGCCGCAGAACGGATGGAAAACCCGGAAGAGAATGAAGTAATTCTGCTGCATTCCAATGCGCCGGACAAGGTTGAGATTTTGAAAAAAATGGTCGAAGAGACTGTACACCCCAAAAGTATCTGGGTCGGCAAGATCGGGCCGGTTATTACCAGTCATGCCGGCGAGGGGCTGATGGGAATCTATTTTAAGCACAAAAAGCCCTATGATAGCTATGAGAAAAACTAAAAGGCGGTGGTACTGTGTTTTTAGAGCGGGATGAGATGAAGTTTGCCGTCCTTTATACGCTAAAGCGGTATGTGGAGCCGGCCAGTATGGGTCAGCTGACCGAAATCCTCACCTGGGAGAAGGAGGTCATGGGCTACTTTGAACTGGCGATCATTTTAAATGAACTGATCGAGGACGGCTATGTAGAACAGACCCATTACCGTGATGAACAGGCGTTTTGCCTGAGCCAAAAGGGAAGCGATACCAACGACTTCTTTTTTGAGCGGGTGCCCAAAAGCATCCGCCGCCGGATTGACGAGGCGGTCGGCGCGGTGAAGTTTGCCGATCAGGCAGACCCCAACGCCGTTAAGACCGAGGTCTTGCCGGTTGCGCCGTATCAGTACATGGCGTCGCTGCAAATGCTGGACGCCAGCACGCCGATTTTGGAACTGAAGGTGTTTGCAGGCTCCCGCGCGGAGGCGGACAAGGCGGTCAAGCAGTTAAAGCGTCAGGCGGCCGATATTTATAAGGATGTTATTGCGAGGATCGGCGGCGAAGAACGGCCGATCCCCGGTATCAAAGAATCTTCTATGCAGAAAGGCAGTGTTACCAATGAGTGAATGTACCCACGATTGTTCTTCTTGCGGACAGAGTTGTTCGGATCGCAAGGAGGAGCAGCAAAGCTTTCGGGCGGAATTGAATGCGATGAGCAAGGTCAAAAAGGTGATCGGCGTTGTGAGCGGTAAGGGCGGTGTCGGCAAATCGCTGGTGACCTCTCTGCTTGCATCGCAGATGCAGAAGGAGGGCTTTCGCTGCGCCGTGCTGGACGCGGATATCACGGGGCCGTCGATCCCGGCGATGTTCGGCGTGACTGCGCGTGCCGAGGGCAGCGAATATGGCATTATGCCGGCAATCAGCCGGGGCGGCAGCGCGCTGATGTCCATCAACCTGCTGCTGGAAAACACGACCGATCCGGTCATCTGGCGCGGCCCGGTCATCGGCGGAACGGTCAAGCAGTTCTGGACAGATGTGGTATGGGGCAATATTGATGTGATGTTTGTGGATATGCCGCCGGGTACCGGCGATGTGCCGCTGACGGTCTTTCAGTCTTTGCCGGTGGACGGAATCGTGGTGGTGACCTCTCCGCAGGAGTTGGTTTCCATGATCGTTAAAAAGGCAGTTAAAATGGCGCAGATGATGGATATTCCGATTTTGGGATTGGTTGAAAATATGAGTTATATCCGCTGCGGCAAATGCGGCGAAAAAGTCTATCCTTTTGGCGAGAGCCATCTGGATAAAACCGCGGCGGAATACGGACTGGATATTTTGGGGACGATTCCGATGGATCCGGCCATTGCCGCTGCGTGCGACGAGGGACGCGTCGAGGAGATTGACGGCGCGGCATATCTTGCGGACGCCATTGAAAAGCTGAAGAAATAACGGATAAAACAGAAGAAAAAACCGCAGACTAAAGCCACTGCCGGATCGGTGTATGACCCTGACCGGCAATGGCAAAATCATAAGGAGGTTTCAAAAAATGTTACATGTCACAGCAGAAACGTTTGAAAAAGAAGTGTTAGAAGCAGAACTTCCGGTGGTAGTGGATTTTTGGGCAACCTGGTGCGGCCCCTGTAAAATGTTTGCGCCGGTTTTAGAGGACTTTGCAAAGAGTTACGAGGGCAGGGTCAAGGTGGTTAAGGTGGATGTGGACGCCGAGGCGGCGCTGGCGATGGAATATCAGATTATGTCGGTGCCGACCGTGATGGTGTTTCAAAACGGAAAAAAGACGCAGACCAGCATCGGCGTGATCGGCAAGGATGCACTCGCGGCGCTGGTCGGCTTGCAGTAACGCGGTGCACAAAAGCGGTATGGAAGATACAAAAAGAACTTATGATATTTTAATCATCGGCAGCGGCCCGGCCGGGCTTTCGGCGGCCATCTATGCGGCAAGAACGGGACTTCGGTTCAAAGTCTTGGAGCAGGCTGCGTTTCCCGGCGGACAGATGATTAACACCAATGAGATTGAGAATTATCCGGGCTTTGTCAAGACGGACGGCTATCAGCTGGCCACCGCCATGCGGCAGCAGGCGGAGCAGCTGGGAGCAGTGTTTTTGACGGCGCAGGTGACCGGGCTTTCTAAAACAGAAAACGGTCTTTGGTGCGTGGAATGCGGAATGAGCCGCTATCTTTCGCGCACGGTGGTGATTGCGGCCGGTGCGCGGCATAAGGAACTGCACGCCGAGGGCGAGCAGCGGCTTTTGGGACACGGGGTAAGCTACTGTGCGGTCTGTGACGGCGGCTTTTTTAAAGGCCGTACCGTTGCGGTGGTCGGCGGCGGCAATACCGCGGCCGAGGAGGCACTCTATCTGTCCGAGATCTGTAAAACGGTTTACCTGATCCATCGGCGCGATACGCTGCGTGCCGATGCGTCTCTTGTGCAGCGGATTTTAAAGACGGAAAATATAACGCTTATTTTAAACAGCCAGATAAAAAGCATTGAGGGGGATACCAGGGTCACGGGATTGTGGCTCAATACCGAAACGCACCTTGACGCAGACGGCGTTTTTGTGGCGGTGGGAATCCGCCCGAACAGTGAGCCGTACGCAGCGGCGGTGGCGTGCGATGCACAGGGCTTTCTTTGTGCGGACGAAACAGGGGTTACTTCTGCGCCCGGCGTGTTTGCGGCCGGTGATATCCGCACCAAGGCACTGCGGCAGATTATTACGGCAGCGTCGGACGGTGCCAATGCGATTATGGCAGCGCAACGGTATTTAAAAAATAAAGGGGAGTTATAAAGGGTGCCGATTTCAATTGCGCTGGCAGGAAATCCAAACTGCGGAAAAACCACGATGTTTAATATGCTGACCGGCAACCGGCAGTATGTGGGCAACCGGCCGGGGGTTACCGTGGAACAAAAGACGGGGCAGCTGCGCAACCATAAGGGGGTTGCGGTTGTTGATCTTCCCGGAATTTATTCGCTTTCGCCTTATACCATGGAAGAGGTCGTCGCAAGAGATTATTTGCAGGACGAACGTCCGGACGCGATTATCGATCTGGTAGACGCCTCGAATATTGAACGCAATCTATACCTGACCACGCAGCTGTGGGAAATCGGGCTGCCGGTTTTGATTGCGCTGAACATGATTGACGTCGCCGAGAAAAACGGGGATAAAATCGATATCAAAAAGCTGTCCCGGCTGCTTGACTGTGAGATCGTGCCGACCTCTGCCCTGCGCGGTGAGGGACTTGGCACTTTATGCGAGGCTGCGATACGGACGGCAAAACATGGCGATAAGCGAACGCATTTTTGCCGTTTTTCGCCGCGTGTTGAGGCGGCACTGTCCCGGATTGAGGCGCTCATTGCGCCCGATGCCGAGACGTTACATAGGCGCTACGATGCCATCAAGGTTTTTGAACGGGACGAAAAGGTGATGGAGAATCTGAAACTTTCTGCCGGGAAACGCAGCGAGATTGAGGCCGTCATCAAAAGGTGTGAGACGGCATATGACGATGACAGTGACAGCATCATCATCAGCCAGCGCTATGATTATATTACGGATATCGTCAGGCAGTGTGTGACCCGGCATGAGGTCGGAACGACGGTCTCGGAGCGGGTGGACGATGTGATGACGAACCGATACTTAGCGCTGCCTTTCTTTATTCTGATTATGTGCGGCGTTTATCATCTGTCGGTTCAGTCGCTGGGAGCCTTTGCTACCGATTGGATGGAGAAAGTAGTGGACAGAGTCTGTGACGGCGTGTCCGTACTGTTGCATTCCATGCAGGTCGCCGCATGGATGGACGCTTTGATTGCGGACGGTTTGCTCCGCGGCGTGGGGGCGGTGCTTTGCTTTGTGCCCCAGCTTTTGATTCTATTTTTATTTTTATCGCTGCTGGAGGACTGCGGCTATATGGCGCGGATCGCGTTTATGATGGATCGCGTGTTCCGGCGGTTCGGCCTGTCGGGAAAATCGTTTATTCCGCTCCTGGTTTCCTCCGGGTGCGGTGTGCCGGGCATTATGAGCTGCCGCACCATCGAGAGTGAGAAAGACCGTAAGATCACAGTAATGACGGCAACTTTTGTTCCCTGCGGCGCAAAGCTGCCGCTGATTTCCTTGGTTGCCGGCAGCTTTTTTCATCATTCGGCCGCCGTGGCGGTATCGATTTATTTTTTAGGGGTCTTTATGGTGTTTTTTTCGGGGGTTATTTTAAAAAAGCTCCGTTTTCTGTCCGGCGATCCCGCACCGTTTGTCATGGAACTGCCAAGCTATCATCTGCCGAATGCAAAAAATGTCATGAGGCATGTCTTTGACGATATTCACGCATTTATGGTCAAGGCCGGAACCGTAATCTTTTTGGCGAGCGGTATCATCTGGTTTTTGTCCAACTTTTCGATTTACGGGAAGATGACGGCGGCACCGGACAGTATTCTGGCCGCGATTGGCGGCGTTTTGGCACCGGCCTTTCGGCCGCTCGGTTTTGGGCGGTGGGAGACGGCGGTTGCGACCCTATGCGGCATTGCGGCAAAAGAAAATATTGTCAGCAGTTTAAGCGTTCTGTGCGGACAGGGCGACGGCGTAAACCTTCACGGATTGCTCACGCCGCTTGCCGGGTATTCTTTTCTGGTGTTTCAGATTCTCTGCGCGCCCTGTATTGCGGCCATTGCCGCCATCCGGCGCGAAATGCACAGTGCAAAATGGACGTTGTTTGCGCTGTGTTACCAGACCGCGCTGGCATACGGAACCGCGCTGGTAATCTATCAGCTGGGTCTTTATCTGTCCGGCGGCCGCTTTGGCGCCGGAACGATAGCGGCACTTCTGGTTTTGACCGGCGGGCTGATACTGGCGCTCCGACCCAAACGAACCTCATAAAAAGGCGGCGCTGCCGCCTTTTTTATTGTGCAGTGTTTTGTCCCATTTTGTGCTAACATCAGGTTACCCAAAGGAAAGATCGGAAATGAAAAAAATTCAGCAAAAAAGCTATGGATTTTTTTGTCATACTATGGTATAGTAAATACGGCAGAGTTTTGGAATTTTTAGCGAGGTGAAACGGTGATGGCGGAGCGAAAGCAGGTGGAAATTTTCACAGACGGCGCATGCAGCGGAAATCCCGGGCCGGGCGGCTATGGCGTGATTTTGCGCTATAAGCAGTTTGAAAAGGAAATCAGCGGCGGCGCGGCGGAGACCACCAATAACCGTATGGAGCTTTCTGCCGTGATTGCCGGCCTTTCCGCACTGACCGAGCAGTGTGATGTGACGCTGATGAGTGATTCAAAATACTTTATCGACGCCATGGAGCAGGGCTGGGCGGCGAAATGGCGTGCCAAGGGCTGGATGCGCAATGCGAAAGAAAAGGCGCAAAACCCCGACCTGTGGGAGCAGATTTTAAAGCTTTTTGACTATCACCATGTAAAACTCGTTTGGGTTAAGGGACATGCCGGACACCCGGAGAATGAGCGCTGCGACCGTCTGGCGGTCATGGAGTCACAAAAGTATCGGAAATCAAGGGATGCCTAGACGCACGGTAGCCTGATGTATAAAATACCCAAAAACTGCACATGACAATATTATTACAGAAGGTCTACTTTTCATAGATTGCATCTGTAAGGAAAGGTAGGAGAAAACCATGGAAAAACGTATTTACGTTGACAATGCAGCCACAACCAAGGTTGCACCTGAGGTGTTGGAGGCCATGCTTCCGTATTTTACGGAAAACTACGGGAACCCGTCCAGTATCTATCAGGAGGGCAGAACGGCGAAAACCGCCATCGAAAAGGCCAGAGAGCAGGTGGCAACGGCCATCGGCGCACAGCCGAAGGAGATTTACTTCACCGGTTCGGGCAGTGAGGCGGATAACTGGGCGATTCGTTCGGTTGCCAAAAGCCTGAAAAATAAGGGAAACCACATTATCACAACGGCAGTCGAGCATCACGCGGTGCTTCACACCTGCAAGGATTTGGAAAAGCAGGGTTTTGAGGTAACCTATCTGCCGGTGGACAAGCTCGGCAGGGTATCGCCGGAGGCGGTCAAGGCGGCCATCAAAGATACCACCATTTTAATTACTGTGATGTATGCCAATAACGAGATCGGAACCATTATGCCGATCCGCGAAATCGGAGAGATTGCCCATGAGGCAGGCGTGATCTTCCATACCGACGCGGTACAGGCAGTGGGCATGGTGCCGATTGACGTTACCGAGGATCATATTGATATGCTGTCGATGACCGGCCATAAGTTCCACGGGCCGAAGGGCAGCGGTGCGCTCTATGTCAGATCGGGCGTAAAGCTGACCTCGTTTATCACCGGCGGTGCACAGGAACGTAACCGCCGTGCCGGCACCGAAAACGTGCCCGGTATTGTGGGGCTTGGAAAAGCGATTGAACTGGCGACGGCGGATATCCCCAAAAAGGCGGCTTATCTGACCCGTCTGCGTGATACCTATATCAAACGCGTACTGGAACTGGTTCCCTACGCGTGGCTCAACGGCGACCCGGTCAACCGTTTGCCGGGCAATGCCAATATTTCGTTCTCCTTTATCGAGGGCGAGGGACTGTTACTGTTTTTGGATATGAAGGGCATCGCCGCATCCAGCGGCAGCGCCTGCACCTCCGGATCCCTGGATCCGTCCCATGTGCTGCTTGCCATCGGATTAAAGCACGAAGAGGCACACGGGTCGCTGCGTACCACCTTTGATATGGAAAACACCATCGAGGATATGGAGACGATTGCACAGGCAGTCAAGGAGACGGTGGAGCGGCTGCGCGGCATGTCTCCGCTTTACGAGAAGTTTTTAAAAGAACAGGCGGCAAAATAGAGAAAGGAAGGATGTCTTATGTATAGCGAAAAAGTAATGGATCATTTCAGCAATCCGCGTAACGTGGGTGAGATTGAAGACGCAAACGCTGTCGGCGAGGTAGGAAACCCCCAGTGCGGCGATATCATGAAGATTTATATGAAGATTAACGACGACACGCACAAGATTGAAGATGTCAAGTTTAAAACCTTTGGCTGCGGTGCGGCGATTGCAACCAGCTCGATGGCGACCGAGCTGGTAAAGGATAAAACCTTAGAGGACGCGCTGGCGCTGACGAATAAGGCCGTTGCCGAGGCATTGGACGGACTTCCGCCGGTAAAGCTGCACTGCTCGGTGCTGGCAGAAGAGGCGATTCACAGTGCCATTGCCAATTACTATGAGCGCCGCGGCGAGGAACCGCCGGCAGGACTGCGCTGCACCGGCTGCTGCAGTGCGTGCCACCACGCCCACGATGTTCATGAGGGTGAGGAATAGACCGTGGAAAGGGTTGTAATCGGGATGTCCGGCGGCGTGGACAGCAGCGTTGCGGCCGCCGTGCTCAAAGAGCAGGGCTATGACGTTGTCGGCGTGACTATGCGTCTGTGGGACGGCGAGACCGTCGAGGGAGAAGAACTGGAAAGTACCTGCTGCTCGCTCTCGGCCGTGGAGGATGCACGCCGTGTGGCGTTTCATCTGGGAATTGACTACTATGTGCTGGATTTTCGCAAGGAGTTTTCCGCGTCCGTGATCGACTATTTTGCAAACGAATACCTCATGGGCAGAACGCCCAACCCCTGCATTGCCTGCAATCGGCATTTAAAGTTTGACGCAATGCTGAAAAAGGCGGAGCTGCTCGGTGCGGACAAGGTGGCAACCGGGCATTATGCAAACATTGACTATGACGCGGCGCACGGACGTTACTTGCTCCGCCGCGCCGCGGCCGCGACCAAGGATCAGACCTATGCGCTATACGCGCTGACCCAGGAACAGCTGGCGCATACGCTGATGCCGCTGGGACAGTTTAAAAGTAAGGACGAAGTGCGCGAATACGCAAAAAAACTGGGACTTCCGACGGCGAAAAAGAAGGACAGTATGGAGATTTGTTTTGTGCCGGATCAGGACTATGCCGCGTTCATTCAGCGCCGCGTCGGCGCACTGCCGCCGGAGGGCGACTTTGTGGATTTAGAGGGAAACGTCCTTGGTCGGCATAAGGGCGTGGTTCATTATACGGTCGGTCAGCGTAAGGGGCTCGGCATTGCCTTTGGCAAGCCGATGTTTGTTGTGCGGATTGACGCGGCAAAAAATCAGGTTGTTTTGGGCGAGAGCGGCAGTGAGTTTTCGGATTCGCTGCTTGCAATCGACGAGAACCTGATTCCGTTTGATGATATTACTGCGCCGATTCGCGCCGATATTAAGGTGCGTTACAGCGCAAAGCCCGCACCCGGTGAGATCAGCCGGGAGGGAAAGTGCCTAAGAGTGCGCTTTGATCAGCCGCAGCGCGCAATCACACCGGGACAGGCCGTTGTCTTTTATCAGCCAAACGGCGACCTGGTGCTGGGCGGCGCTACGATTTTGCGCTAATATTAGGTTAGGCACACATGTGCCTTAATAAAAAGATTGGGGTGGATGAAGATCGAATTTTATGCACTGCGAAATAAAGTTTTGGCGCGGGAATATCCCGGCCTGAATCCACGTCAGCTGGAAGCGGTCCTGCATACCGAAGGGCCGCTTTTGGTGTTGGCGGGGGCCGGCTCCGGAAAGACCACGGTGATTGTACATAAGATTGCGCATTTGATCCGGTTTGGACGAACCGAGGCGGATCTGCCGGCGCCGCCGCCGTCGCTTTCCGAGCAGGATTTGGAGATTTTGTCCTGGTATGCGGATGGAGAACTGGACGAGCTGCCGCCGCATCTTACGGAATGTCTCATAAACCATCCGGCAAAGCCATGGCAGATCCTTGCGATTACCTTTACCAATAAGGCGGCGGGCGAACTCAAGCAGCGTCTGGTAAAGCGTCTGGGCAGCGGCGGCGAGGATATCTTTGCCAGTACGTTTCACTCGGCGTGTGTGCGCTTTCTGCGCCGTGACGCAGAGCGGATCGGATACGAAAAAAGCTTTACCATTTACGACACAGCCGATCAGCAGACGCTGATGAAAAGCTGCTTAAAGGAGCTTTCGCTCGATGATAAAAAGTTTGCGCCGCGGGCAGTGCTCTCTGCCATCAGTAATGCCAAGGATAGGCTGATTGACGAGACAGAGTATGCCAAAATCAATCACGGCGATTTTTACTACGGCACGGTGGCAGAACTTTACGCCCTGTATCAAAAAAAGATGAAGGCAAACAATGCCATGGATTTTGATGATCTGATTGTCAATACCGTACGCCTGTTTGAGGAATGTCCCGATGTGCTGGAATCGTATCAGAATCGGTTTCGGTATATTTTGGTGGACGAGTATCAGGACACCAACCATGCCCAGTACCGCCTGGTGAGCCTGCTTGCCAAAAAGCATCAAAACCTTTGTGTGGTAGGCGACGACGACCAGAGTATTTATAAATTCCGCGGTGCGGATATTCAAAATATCCTGGGCTTTGAAAAGGAATTTTCCGCTTGCCGCGTCATTAAGCTGGAGGAAAATTACCGCTCAACCCAGACCATATTGGACGCGGCGAATGCGGTGATTCGGCATAACAGCGACCGAAAGGGCAAAAATCTTTGGACGGCGTCCGGTGCCGGGGATAAGATTGAACTGTACGCGGCGCTGAACGAACACGCCGAGGCCTATCATATTGCAGATACGATCAAGTCCTTGGGCGAGAGCTATAATAACACGGTCATTTTATACCGCATGAACGCCATGTCCCGTATTTTGGAGGACGCGCTGCTGCGATCTGCCATTCCGTATCGGGTTTTGGGCGGTCTGCGGTTCTATGACCGCAAGGAAATCAAGGATTTGACGTCCTATCTCCGTCTGATTCAAAATTACGGAGACAACGTGGCGCTGCGGCGGATTATCAACGAGCCGAAGCGCGGTATCGGCAC
>CAVGTH010000006.1:30245-35338 GCA_963632045.1 Roseburia faecis
CCACCGTGGATAAGACTGAGGCGATCGCGGTGGGCGAGGGACTGAATATGTTCGCCGTCTGCCATAGGGCAGATCTGTTTGAGGAGTTTCCGACCGCGGCCGCGGCAAAGCTGAAGGGCTTTGCCGAGATGATCGAGGGGCTGCATAAGGAACTGGAGGACGGCATGGGACTGGAACTCTTTGTCAAGCTTGTGATGGAGCGAACCGGCATGATTGCCGCATTAAAAAAGGAAAAGACGGTCGAAAACGAAACACGGCTTGAAAACCTTGACGAGTTTGTTTCCATGGTGCAGGAGGCGGTCAAGGCGGACGCAGCCATTACGCTGGCGCAGCTGCTGGAAAATATCTCGCTGGTTTCCGACATTGACAGTTATGACGAGGCGCAGGAGACGGTAACACTGATGACCCTGCACAGCGCAAAGGGTCTGGAGTTTCCCAATGTCTTTTTGATGGGCATGGAGGAAGGCGTTTTCCCGGGGCTTCGTGCCTTTTCGGACGAGGCGGAAATCGAGGAGGAACGGCGGCTTTGCTATGTGGGGATTACCCGTGCCAAGGAAAGACTGTTTCTCTCCCGTGCGCAGAGCCGGACGTTGTTTGGCTCGACCAAATATAACCTCCCGTCCCGCTTTTTAGAGGAAATCCCGGCGGAACTTTTGGATTGCAAGGAGGAACGCGCCAAGATTGTATCCGATATTGAGCATATCGGCGGCGCCCGTCCCGCGGGCTTTGGAAAGAGCGGATTTTTGTCACAGAAAGACGATGGGAAAAAGCCGGCCGCGCCGAAGGTGCAGTTTGTGCCGGGCGATCAGGTCAAGCACCGCAAGTTCGGCATCGGTACCGTTGTGTCGGCGCAGCCGATGGGCGCCGATACTCTGCTGCGGATTGCTTTTGAAGAGGGCGAAAAGAAGCTGCTTGCCGCGTATGCACCGATTGAAAAGATATAGTACGATGCCATATGCTGCGAAAGGAGGCGGATATCATGTATCAGGTGCTCTCTGAGGTCTATGACCAAATGCAGGAGATTGACTATACTGCCTTTGCCGATTATTATGAGGCGGTGTTTCAAAAGTTTGGCTGCCGACCCAAGCTGATCTTGGATCTGGGCTGCGGTACGGGCAACATCACCCTGGAACTGGCACGGCGCGGTTATGACATGATCGGGCTGGATTATTCGGCCGAGATGCTGGATATCGGGGCGCAAAAGGCAAAGGCGGCCGGCTATGATATCCTCTTTTTGCAGCAGGACATGGCGGCGTTTGAACTCTACGGAACGGTGGGCGCCATGGTGTGCGCCTTAGACGGAGTCAATTACCTGACCGAAGACGGCGCGCTCGGCGCAATGTTATCGCTGCTGCACTGTTACCTGGATCCGGGCGGTATTTTGATCTTTGATATCAACACGCCGTATAAATTTCAGCACGTTTTAGACGGGCGAACCTTTATTTATGACTGTGAGGACGCCTATTGCGCCTGGAGCAGTGAATATGATAAGGACGAAAAACTCTGCTATTTTGATCTGAACTTCTTTTTCCCCGATCCGGACGGCAGGTATACACGCAAAGACGAATATCAGCAGGAGCGGGTCTATACCGTGGACGAAATCAAGGAATGCATCAAAAAGCAGGGGCTTTCCTGCCTCGGCGTGTACGATGCGCTCAGCTTTCATCCGCCGCGTGCGGAGAGCGAGCGCCTGTTCTTTGTGGTGCAGCGTCCGATTTAGAGGTTTTTTCTACATTTTATAAGAAAAAAACGGCAAATTATTGGGGAATTTGCACTTTTTTCTTGCAATATTGCAGGTTCTGTGCTATAATGAGGAAAAAGCGGAAGAAATTACAATCTGCGTATAAGGCCGGATTTTATATGGCTTTGACGATGCTCTATGGACGGGGTGATACCGATGAGAAAGTTTTTGCAGGAATTTAAGGCGTTTGCCATGCGCGGCAATGTCCTTGATCTGGCCGTTGGGGTCATTATCGGCGGTGCATTTCAAAAGATTGTGTCCTCGCTGGTGTCCGATGTGATTTCGCCGCTTTTGGGGCTTTTCGGCAATGCCAACTTTGACGGGCTGGTGCTGCACATCGGCACGGTAGAACTGCGCTACGGCGCGTTTATAACGACCGTGATCGATTTTATCATTATGGCGTTTATTATCTTTCTGATGGTAAAGGGCATTAACCGATTGACCCAAATCGGCAGAAAGCCGGAAAAGGAAAAGGAGCCGGAGACCAAGAAATGCCCGTATTGTACGCGTGAGATTCCAATCGCGGCGGTGCGTTGTCCGTACTGCACCTCAGAACTTGGCGAAGAGACGGAGAAAAAGGAAGATTAAAATATACTGCATAAGAATAAAATAATAAAAAAATAAAAATATCATAAAAAAGGGGAGTTTTGTATGTGGGAAGCTATGGCTGCGGCGTATAGCGGCGTGTGGACAGTGATTCAGGTTGTGCTTTGGGTGCTTACCATTGTCGCATACTGGCGGATTTTTGAAAAGGCCGGTGAAAAGGGATGGAAGGCAATCATACCGGTATATTCGAGTTACGTGATCTATAAGCTGGTATGGAAAACGTCGATGTTCTGGTGGAGTCTTGTGGTTGGCATTATCGCAGTGATCGGAGGCAGCATCTTTTTCGGCGCTATTCTTGCGGCCGGCGGCGGCGCAAGCACGATGGCAGTCGGCGGTGCAGCACTGATTGCTATGTTGGTTTTTTTGGCTGCGGCCATCATCAGTGTGGTTATCAATATTATCCTGTATGTAAAGATGGCACGCGCCTACGGATACGGCGGCGGCTTTGCGGTTGGTCTGATTCTGGTAAACACCGTATTTATCCTGATTCTGGGTCTTGGCAATGCAGAATACATTGGACCGCAGAATAACTGATTCATAGAATAAGAACTACATAAAGCCCCTGATGCAGCATTGCATCAGGGGCTTTTAAACTGCCAAAACGGCAGAAAAAAGCGAAAAATTTCATTTCTGTGCCGTAGGCGGCATGATAATAAGAATGAAATTTTTCGCAAATGAGACTTAATTTTCTAAATCGTCTGCTTCCTCACAGTCGTTAATCTGAATCAAATGTTCTAAACCGGAGTGAATGCGCTGATCGATCGGCGTGTAAGGAATCCGCCGCGCCAGGGTTTTATACGCCGGGCGAATGATCTTGTTGCTGGTCATAATCTCTTCGATACGGTGCGCGCACCAGCCAACGATCCGGGACATGGCAAACAGCGGCGTATACAAATCCTCCGGCAATCCCATCATCTGGAATACAAAGCCGGAATAAAAATCCACATTGGCGCAGATTTCCTTTTCCAGTCCCTTTTCTTCCCGAAAGGCACGGGGCGCCAGGCGCTGTACCAGATCGTAGAGCTGAAATTCCTTCGCGTTGCCGGTGACATCGGCAAGTTCTTTGGCGCGATCCTTTAAAATCACCGTACGCGGATCAGAGATGGTGTAGACGGCGTGACCCATACCATAAATCAGCCCTCTGCCGTCGCCGGCCTCCTTGCGCAGAATCTTCTTTAAATAAGCCAGAACCTCGTTTTCATCGGTCCAGTCCTTCACATTCTCTTTCATCTCGGTCATTTGTGCCAGCATCTTGGCGTTGGCGCCGCCGTGCTTTGGCCCCTTCAGTGATCCGACCGCCGCCGAAATGGCGGAATAGGTGTCGGTACCCGTGGAGGACAAAACGTGAACGGTAAAGGCGGAGTTGTTACCGCCGCCGTGCTCGGCCTGCAAAATCAGCGCAAGATCTAAGATTTCCGCCTCAAGCGGCGTGTACTTGTTGTTGGGACGGATCATATACAAAAAGTTCTCGGCTGCCGAAAGTTCTTTGTTGGGGTTATGCAGCACCAGGCTCTCGCCGTCAAAGTAATGGCGCTTACAGCTATATGCGTTGGCAATCAGGATCGGGAACCGCGCAATCAGGTCAAAACTCTGCCGCAAAAGGTTGGCGAGCGAAGTATCGTCCGGGTTATCGTCGTAGGAATAAAGGGCAAGCACCGCGCGACCTAACTTATTCATAATATTTTTACTGGGGGCTTTAAAAATCATGTCCTCGGTAAATTCGTGAGGGAGTTCCCGGCGGCCGGCCAGAACGCGGCTGAAATCCTGCAGCGTTTTGCGGTCGGGCAAAAAGCCGAACAGTAACAAAAAGGCGGTTTCTTCAAAGCCGGAACGGTGTTCCAGACGGCAGTTTTCAACAATGTCGGAAACATCGATGCCGCGGTAGCGCAGCTTACCCTCTACCGGTGCCTTGTTCCCCTCGTCGATGACGTAGCCGTGTACCTCGCCGATCGTGGTAAGTCCTGCCAATACGCCGGTGCCGTCCGAGTTGCGCAGTCCGCGTTTGACGTTATAGTCACTGTAATAGTGCGCCGGGATCGCGTTCCAGACGGAGTTTTGTTCATGAATCAGATTCATATAGGCAAGAATGTGATCTTCCATGGTGTTTTTTTGAGTCGGCTCGTTTTGTGCCAAAGCAATCACCTCTTTCGTAAGTCTCGTTTATTACAAATGATTTACCCCTTATTATACCCTGTTTTTAAAAAAAAGTCAAGATTCGCTTGATTTTTGTCAGGGTAGGCGAAAGCGGAAATCCGCCTCCCAAAATCGGAGCTTAGATTACTCTCTTTCGGCTAAGCAGGGGGTATCGGACTAGATCTTACGTTTGTCGCCTCGGTATTCTTTGGGGGTGATGCCGTAAAACCGTTTAAAATATTTATAAAAATGGGTTGCGTCACAGTAGCCCACCATGCCGCTGATTTCGTCCACCGTATGGTCGGTGTTCTCCAGCAGCTCGCGCCCCTTTTCCATCCGCTTTTTCTGAATATATTCACTGACGGTGATGCCATAGCGCTCTTTAAAGACCCGGCTGAAATATTTGGGCGAATAAAAGCACTTTTTTGCGAGGGTTGACAGGGAAAGGTTCTCGTTAAAATGCGTCTCGATATAGCGGAGCATTTCGGACGGGGCGGCGTCGGCGCGGTCGCTGCCCGGGAGCATCTTCCGAAAAATATAGGCGAGCAGAATGGACAAATAGCTTTTTAAAACGGTGGCTCTGCCGCTGTCGCTGTTTCGGTACTCCCGATAC
>CAVGTH010000006.1:35348-36363 GCA_963632045.1 Roseburia faecis
ATCGGAAAAAGCCGTCAGCGACAATATGGCAAAAGCGTTGTCGGCGTTAATGATTTTCTCGCTGACGGCCTCCGGCTCGATCAGAATATTATAATAGACCATCTCCTGATCCGCATCAAAGGCGTGGATCTGCCCATAGTTGATAAACATCAGCGAACCGCCTGAAACCGCGTATTCCTTGCCGTCAATCAGTTCCTTGCCCGTGCCGGAGAGAATATACACAATCTCAATAAACTCGTGCGTGTGGGGACTTTCTTTTGCGCCGATATTTTTTTGCACGGTGATCCGCTCGTTTTCTTTAAATACCTGCTCTTTGGGATAGACATACATCACGGTTTCCTCCTATGCTTTGGGTATTCTGCGCGGTGCGTCAATCCTCCCGATCCATCAGCTCCAGCGGATAATCGCCGAGGCGTGTTACTTCAAACCCGTTCTTTTTAAAAGTCTCATAATCAAAGGCGTTCAGTTCGTCAATCGCAAGTTTATGGAATTCATAAAAGTTCGGCCACCACTCGTAGCCGTCGCCGAGACGGTGCGTCAAAAACGCCTCGGCAATTTCCTTTCCCATCTGGGGTGCAACATAAAACGCACCCATGGCCAGAACATTAACGCCGTTGCCGGTCACCGCTCTGAGTGCTGCCGGTACGCTCTCTACCACGCCCGCATGAACGCCCGGACACTTGCTTGCCGCAATATGAATCCCCATGCCGGTGCCGCAAAAAAGAAGTGCGCGTTCAAACTCACCTTCCGAGATTTTTGCGCCGACCTTTAAGCCGATGCGGTGAAACATTTCTTTGTTCTCTTCATCCGCCGTGCGGACGCCGATGTCAGTCACCGTCCAGCCCTTCTCCTTTAGGTATGCCACAACCGCCTCTTTGAGCGGAAAGCCGGCGAAGTCCGCGCCGACCAAAACCTGTTTATCTGCAATCGTTTTCATTATTTACCCTCCTGTTCTTCATAGGTAGTGTCAAATAGACACCCCTTTTTATACATTTTAACTCTCGTTAAAACCTTG
>CAVGTH010000007.1:0-8183 GCA_963632045.1 Roseburia faecis
GCCGTACACCGCTCCCCGCGCCGCGCTGCGCCGCATGGGTACGCCTTGCCGTATCACGGTGCCGGCTGCCGAAAGGCGGCTGCCGAAAGGAGCGCCGGTTTTGAAAATCATATTGATCCGCCATACTGTTTCCCCCTTATTTTCATCGTTCTTATCGGAGCATATCCATAACCCCGATTGCGCGCGACCGATTCTCACTCTCCTGTGTCAAAACGCTTGTTTCTACGAAAGTCTTTAACCAAAGAAGTACATCAGCGCACACAAAATCACGGTGACCGCCGTAAACATCGCAACGATCTTTCTCTCGCTCATGCCGCACATCTCAAAGTGATGATGAATCGGACTCATTTTAAAAATACGCTTGCCGGTCAGCTGATAAGAGGTCACCTGCATGATCACGGACAGGGACTCCATCACATAAACAAAGCCGACAATCAAGAGCGCCAGCGGTTCTTCCAGCAGGATTGCCATACCGCAGACGGCGCCGCCCAGCGCCAAGGACCCGGTATCACCCATAAAGACCTTAGCCGGATACTTATTATAGAGTAAAAATCCCAGCAAACCGCCGATCATCGCAGACGAAAACAGTGCGACCGCCGGGTGAAAGAGCCGCCCCACCGTGGACACCAAAAGGAAAAAGACCGCAACTGCCAGCGTCACGCTGGTTGCAAGGCCGTCCAGGCCGTCGGTCAGATTTACACTGTTCACCGTTGCCAGAACCACAATCACCGCAAACGGAATAAAGAACCAGCCCAGGTTCCAGCTTGCCTCGGTAAAGGGAATCCGTACCACCGTATCGACGTTTTTGCTAAACACCGCCCAGCTGACATAGGCCAGCGCCACCAAAAACTGTAAGCCGAATTTTTGACCTGCCGTCAGACCGAGGTTCCGTTTTAAGATGACCTTGATATAATCATCCAAAAAGCCGATGGCGGCAAATGCCAGCGTCACCACAACAAGCATTAAAATCGGGCGCACTCCCGGCACCATCTCGCCGAGGGCGTTTCCGGCTGCCATGGCAGCCGGCAAGGCAATGACCATCGCAATCAAAAAGATAAATCCGCCCATGGTCGGCGTACCGGACTTTTTTTCATGCCACTTCGGTCCTTCCTCCCGGATTTCCTGTCCAAACTTTAACCGTCTGAGCACCGGAATCAAAACTCTGCCCAACACGGCGGCCAGCAAAAACGCCAGCGCCGCACAAATCCATAAATACTGCATACCAAAACTCCCCGTTTTTTGATTTCGCCTTTACGCCTTTTCCCGGCTTTGCATCGCCTCAATCGCATCCGCGATTTCCTCTAAGTGCATACCGCGCGAGCCTTTGACTAAAATCGCGTCGCCCTTTTTTAAAAGAACGGGCAGCTTTTGGCACAGGCTCTCGTTATCATCAAATTCATAAATATCCGCCGGATTCATCCCGGCCTCCTCTGCGCCGCGCGCAATGTCATGCGCCGCCGCGCCGACCGTCAGCAAAACATCCGTGCCGTACTCCACCGCAAGCTTACCGACCTCACGGTGTGCCGCCTCCGATATTTCG
Source organism: Roseburia faecis (assembly GCA_963632045.1). Classification (GTDB taxonomy): domain Bacteria; phylum Bacillota; class Clostridia; order Monoglobales; family Monoglobaceae; genus Ructibacterium. Next base: position 1,541 of record CAVGTH010000007.1, read on the forward strand.
CCAAGTTCTAACATATCCGCAAGGCAGGCAACGCGCCGGCCCTCGGCCGGAAGGAGCGCCAACACCGAAAGTCCGGATTGCATGGACGCAGGGCTTGCATTATAACAGTCGCGGATCAGTTCATAATCCGGAAGATGAATCACCGTCTGCCGCAGTCCGCTCGGTTGAAACAGGCGGATTCCCTTTTGGATATCCGCGATATCCACATTATACCGAAGCCCCACTAAAATTGCCGCAAGCGCATTGTAGACGTGATGCAGACCCGGCACGCTGATGACAAATTTATATCCCGTGCCGTCGATCTTACAGATAAACTCGCTGCTGTCCGAATACGTCCTGATATCGACCGCATTCAAATCGCAGCTTTTATTTTGAATCCCGTAATACAGGGTTTCATACTCGATATCACCGCCGGAGGCCCACAAGAGGTCGTCGTCCCCGTTTAAAATCACGGCGCCGTCCATAGACAGCCCCTCTAAAATTTCGAACTTAGCCTTTTTGATTCCCTCACGGCTGCCCAGATTTTCCATATGCGACACGCCGATGTTGGTGATGACCACCGTATCCGGTCTTGCGATATGGGTCAGCCGCGAAATCTCGCCGAAATGGCTCATTCCCATCTCCAGCACCATCATTTCGTCCTCTTTCATAAGGTCAAAGACGGTCAGCGGCAGCCCGATCTCGTTATTAAAATTCCCTCTTGTCATATGGGTACGGTACTGCTGCGCCAAAACCGACGCAATCATTTCCTTGGTCGAGGTTTTCCCGACGCTGCCGGTAATCCCGACCACCGGGATATGGAACTTTGCGCGGTATCCGGCTGCCAGATCCCGCAGTGCGGCCGCCGTATCCTCAACCGCAATCCGCGGTACGCTGTCCGGGATTTCCTCTCCGCGGTTTACCACGCAGCAAATGGCGCCGCTGTCCACAGCGGCCTCGACAAACTTATGCCCGTCAAAACGGTCACCCTGCAACGCAAAAAACAGAGCCCCCTTTTGAATGGTACGGGTATCCGTTGAAACAGAACAGATAATCTCATCTTCACTGCAGCCGTGCACCGTGCCATGCATCAGCGCGGCCGCCTGTGCAATGTTTAAAATCCATTCCATGCTATCACCTCATTGTCTCGGTTTTCCGATAAAAAACACCGCACTGCGGTCTTTTCCGGGCGCAAAACCATATCATTCACCGGCAGGCGCGTCCAGGAGCTTGCGGACAATCTCCCTCTCGTCAAACGTAATGGTACGATCCGCCAGAATCTGGTACGTCTCGTGTCCCTTACCGGCAAGTAATATTATATCATCTTTTTTTGCGTGGTCAAGTGCAAATTCAATCGCCTCAAAACGGTTGGGAACCACGGCGTACTCGCCGCAGCCCTCGCGGACGCCGACCATGATATCCTCAATAATGGCATTCGGATCCTCCGTCCGCGGATTATCGCTGGTTACCACACAAAAATCGGACATCTCCGATGCAATTTTCCCCATCTTGGGGCGCTTTCCCTTATCCCGGTCTCCGCCGCAGCCAAACACCGTAATCACTCTGCCCTTGGCAAAGCCGCGAATGGTTTGCAGCACATTGTCAAGGCCGTCGGGCGTATGCGCATAATCGATAATAACCGAAAAATCACGGCCGGTATTGACAACCTCGACCCGTCCTTTGACGCCGCGCGCCTTTTTAAGACACGAAACGGCGCGGTCAACCGGGACACCGGATACCGCCAGCGCGGAAAGCGCCGTCAGCGCATTATAGACCGAGAACATTCCGGGAATTCCCAATTCTACATGATATTCTTTTCTTTCATAATTTAGCACAAAAAACACGCCGTTTTCGCGCAGTTCCACGTTGGACGCACGCATGTCACACTCGTTCTCCACGCCGTAGGTCAGCATTTTTTCACATGTGGAAAGCGCCAAAAGCTGCTTTGCCGCAGGATCGTCCGCATTGATTGCCCCATTTTTGGAAATCTGAAACAGGATTCCCTTTGCCTTAAGATATTCCTCCATGGTCTTATGAAAATCCAAATGATCCTGCGTAATATTGGTAAACGCGCCCACGTCAAAGGTGCACGCGGTCACACGGTCAAGCACCAGCGAATGCGAGGAAACCTCCATGATGGCATAGTCCACCTTTTTTTCGGCCATTTTGGAAAACAGCCGCATCAGCTCTAACGAATCGGGCGTGGTGCGCTTGCTCGGAATAATCTCGGTGCCGATCATATTCTGGTTGGTACCGATCAGCCCCACCTTTTTTCCCATTGCCTCCAGCACCGATTTGATGAGATAGGTCGTTGTGGTCTTGCCGTTCGTACCGGTGACCCCGATCAGGCAAAACTTTTTTTCCGGGTGGCCGTAAAAGGTCGCCGACACCAGCGCCAGCGCTTTTCTGGAATTTTTCACCACCGCACAAGTCACGCCCAGATCGCTCAGATCCTTCTCGGCAAGTATGGCTGCGGCGCCCTTTTCAATTGCCTGCGGCGCATATTTATGGCCGTCCGTCTCAAATCCGCTGATACAAACAAACAAATTTCCCGGTTTTACCGCGCGGGAATCAAACGCAATCCCGTTGATGGCAAGCTGCGGATTACCGATCAGTTTTTCAACCGTTACATCCTTTAATAACTCGGATAAGTTCATGATTTTTCCTCCTTCCGGCACAGGGATTTTCTGCTTAGTGCCTATGCAATCCCCGTACAACTAATCATTCGCGCCTTGGTATTTAAAATCCAGTGTTACGACGGTTCCCGGCTCCACAATCGAGCCTGCCTCCGGCGACTGACCGCTGCATACGGCGCCGCCCTCTCCGGGAACCCCGTGGATTCTGGCGTTCAGTCCCTCTCCTGTCAGCATTGACGTTGCCGCCGCCGCACTCTCGCCGATCACCTTTGGCACTACCACCGTCCGTTCCGCCTTGGTACCGGCGGTGTACGCCACCACGGTTGATCCGCTGACAAGCCTGGTATACGCCTTGGGGATCTGATCGCTGATCACAGCGCTGCGGTCTCCCTTGATCCGAATCTGAAATCCGCTCTCGCTCAGTTTCTTCTCTGCGTCGGCCGCCGTCATGCCGGACAAATCCGGCACTTCGATATCGACAAAATCTTTTTCATTTTCTTTATATCGCGGTTCCACGCCCAAATATTGCAGAGTCTCTTCCATAATATTTTTTACCACCGGCGCCGCGATCACACCGCCGTAGTAAGGCATGCCGACCGGCGGCTGATCCAGGATTACCAGGCAGGCAACCTGCGGATCGTCGGCCGGGGCAAACGCCAAAAAGGACGCGATGTATTTTCCATTGCCGCGGGGGATTTTCTCTGACGTACCGGTTTTACCGGCGATGCGGTAACCGGCAAGGTAAGCGTTTTTACCGCCGCCCTCCGATACAACGGATTCTAAGATGCCGCACATCGTCTGACTGGTTTCCTCCGAAATGACCTGGCGCACCAGTTCCGGCTCGTTCTTCTCAATCACAATATTTTCCGAATTGACAATCTCTTTAATCAAATGCGGCTTATAGAGCTTTCCGCCGTTTGCGACCGCACTGACCGCCGTAATCATCTGCAGCGGCGTCACCGTCACCGACTGACCGAATGAAGATGTCGCAAGGTCAACCTCGCTGAAGTTATCCTCGGTAAATCCAACGCCGGCCGTCTCACCGGGCAGTTCAATTCCGGTTTCTTCAAAAAAGCCGAAGGCGCGCACACCGCGCAAAAACCGCTCTTTCCCGATTTTTTGACCGATCTGGATAAAGGCCGGGTTACAAGAGTTACGCACCGCCTGGGCAAAGGTCTGAGTACCGTGGCCGTTTCGGTTTGCGCAGTGAATCCGCTCGGTCAGCACCTGCTGCACACCGCTGCACTGGAAGGTGTCCTCAAGCTTAACCGCTCCGGTTTCAAGCCCCAGCGATGCCACCACCGATTTAAAGGTAGAACCCGGCTCATACGAATCCACCACTGCCTTATTCCGGCGCACCGTCTGAATGACCTCATTAAAACGCTTGTTATACTCCTCGCCTTCTAAGGCCTTTAGCTCATCATCGATGCCGTCATACTTTGCCCGGATGGCGTCCGTAATCGCGAACGGCTCATTTAAATCGTAGTCCGGCTTAGAGCTCATCGCCAAAATATCACCGGTGTTAACGTCCATTACCACGGCTGCCGCGCCCTGCTCCAGTTTATTGGCAATCCGGGCGTTTTCCAGGTGCTTTTCCACATAGCCCTGAATGACCTCGTCAATGGTCAGTACCACGCTGCTGCCGTCCTGTGCCTCGATATAATTTTCATAATTGGTGCCGGATTCTAAGCCGGTCGTCTTTTGGGTCGTCACCACACGTCCCGGCACACCGCTCAGTTCATCGTCACAGATACTCTCAATCCCCTCAAGTCCCTGGTTATCGTTTCCCACAAATCCGATGATGTGCGAGGCCAGATTGTTGTAGGGATAAAACCGCTTGACGTCCTCAACAAAGCTGATCCCGCTCAGCTTTTTATCCTCGACATAGGCGCGCACCTCATCCGCGATATCCTTGTCAACCTTTTTCTTCATGTATTCAAAGCTGCTCTGGCGGTTGATTTTACTTTCGACCGTCTGCGCGTCCATGCTCAAAATACCGGCCAAATCCTCCGCCACCTTAGCGGCCGACAGCTTGTTTTTTTCAATGCTGCTGCGCAGATCCGCCGGAGTAATGCTGATGGTCTCGACCGAGACATTGCTGGCCAAAACCTTAAGGTTGCGGTCATAAATCTTGCCGCGCTTGGCGCTGACCGTGTTGTCGCTGGTCTGCTGCTGCAGCGCATCGCGGGACAGTTTTTCGCCCTGCACAATCTGCAGCCAGGCCGTCCGACCGATCAAAAGAAGAAAAGCAACGCAAAATGCCGCCAGCATAATCATCGTTCTGCCGGCAGGATAAATCCCTTTTTTTCGTTTTTTTGCCATTGTGACACCTCCGAAATCCACCCCGCATCCGCCCGTTTTTGTATTGCATTTGCCGGGGTTATGGCGAAACAGGCATAAGAGATCAATCCCTTATGCCCATTGATACATTGCGTCCCGGTGTATTTGGCATCCGCCCGGCCGGGACCTTCTACTTTCAGTTTATTCCGATTTTTTCTATTTTAAAACACGAATTGCATGAATCAGCGCGCCGGGCGTTCCGGAAAGCGTTTTTTGTTTTTCTTCTTCCTGCGCCGCCGTCTCGTCCCCCATCTGCACATCAACATAAAAAATCTGTGACTGATCCGGACGAATCATACCGAGTTTTCCCGTGGCATATTCCTCCAGGGTGCCGAGTTCCAGGGCGCGGTCAATCTTTGCCTGGATGGACTGATTCTGGTATTCTGCCGCAGCAAGGTCGCTGCCAAGCTTTGTAATTTTATCATTTGACTCTAAAATCAAGGTGTAGCGATAAATCATCAAACAACACATCACAAACACAATGCCGATGCAGCCAAGCGTCCGCAATGCTTTCTTTTTGGAGACGCGCACACCCTCTGCCGCTTTCGGCTGTACTGCCGCTTTCGGCGCTTTTGCAGTCTCCAAAGCAGGAGACGGTACACTCTGCGTGCGGCGCGGCGGCGCATAGGCCGACTGATATCCGTAACGTGCCCGCGAGGCGGCATACCCACGGCAGTCGTTGTAGTTAGGCGCCGCATGCGTCCGATGCACGGTGCGGTTTTGTCTCTGGGGTGTCGATGTCGCCACGTCTCTCATCCTTTCTGTGTTATTTCATTCGTACGGTCACGCTTTCAGCACTTTTCAATCACGCGCAGCTTCGCGCTGTGTGCCCTGCGGTTTTCACTCTGTTCTTTTTCACCGGCGATAATCGGTTTACGGTTCACCAAGGTTACCTCCGGCTTTTTGCCGCAGACGCAAACCGGAAAATCCTTTGGACAGACGCAGCCCTTTGCCAGTTCGGAGAAGGTTGTCTTAACGATCCGATCCTCCAGCGAATGAAAGGTAATAACCGCAAATCTGCCGCCTGGCTTTAAATGCCGCACAAAATCCTTTAAGGCATCGCCAAGCCCGTCCAGTTCCCCGTTTACGGCGATTCGGATCGCCTGAAACGTCCGCTTTGCCGGGTGCTTGTCCGCATATCGTGCCGACGGCGGAAAAGCCTGCTTAATCACATCAGCAAGCTCAGTTGTCGTCTCGATCGGCTTATCCTTTCGCGCCTTTACGATTGCCACTGCAATCTTACGGGCATAACGTTCCTCGCCGTACCGAAAAATCAGCGAAGAAAGCTCTTCCTCGGCATAAGTATTAACGACCCGGTAGGCGTCCAGCGCGGCGTCCTGATCCATCCGCATATCCAGCCGCGCCGTTTGGTGATAACTAAATCCGCGCTCTGCGCAATCCAGCTGTGGGGAGGAAACCCCCAAATCCAGAATCGCGCCGTCCAGCTGCGGGATATTCATCTCTTGTAAAATTGATGTAATCTCAAAAAAATTGCGATGGCAAAACTGCTTTTTACACGGGAACGCGTCAAGTCTCTCCTTCGCTGCCCGGAGCGCCGTTTTATCACGGTCGATCCCCAAAAGCATACCGTCTTTTGACAACTGACTGCAAATCAAGGCAGAATGTCCGCCGCCGCCCAGTGTCCCGTCCGCATAAATCCCGTCCGGCTTGACGTTAAGGTATGACAC
>CAVGTH010000007.1:8193-15962 GCA_963632045.1 Roseburia faecis
GTATGACACGCTTTCCTGAAGCAAAACCGATATATGCGAAAATTCCATGCTCTGCCTCCCGGTTTTTAGATTCCCAGATCCTCCATCACCTTTGCAATCTCTTCAGCCTCAAACGCAGGATCCTCCATATAACGGTTCCACTGTTCCAGACCCCAGACCTCAACCTTATCCGATACGCCGATGACAACAATCTCTTTTTGCAGTCCGGCGTACTCACGGATTTTTGGCGGAATCACCACACGTCCCTGCGTGTCGGCGCTGCATTCCTCCGCACCGCTGAAGAAAAAGCGGTGCAAACGCCGGCGCTGGGTCGGCTGTACGGAGCAAAGTTCCTCCTCAAACCGTTCCCATGCGGCTTTGGGATAAAGGTAAACGCAATTATCCAGACCTTTGGCTACGACAAAACTCTCGCCCAGGTCAAGCCGAAACTTTGCCGGGATATTGATACGACCCTTGGCATCAATGTTCTGATGATATTCGCCGATGAGCATCTTGCCGTCTCCTTTCGTCTGTTTGATTGGCAAAGGGGAAAGCATTTTTCATCCATTTTGATACACTTTCATCCACTTCGCTCCACTTCCCTCTTATTCTAATCCATTTACGTCCAGAATGCAATAGTTTTTTTGAAAAAAAATTAAGTTTTTTTTACAATTTTTTTATTGTGCCGTCACAAGACGACACAGACCCTGTCCATTCACGATATATATTTACAAATTTTCCCAATTTTTCGATTTTTGATGCAATGTATCATGATCTTACAAGATTTTAGATTCCCTTTCATTCCCCACAGGGTGATGCCGCCGTTTTTTGCCGTAAAACAAAAAAAAGACCGAAAACGGACAAAAAAATAAGCGCGGCTAAATCCCGCGCTTGTTATTATTTCGCTGTTTTCTTAAATCGGTGTTTTATAATAATGGCAAGTCCCACGATCACGGTCAAAATCGCCAGCAGCTGCGATACGCGCAGCGCGCCTATGTAGAGCGAATCCGCGCGCAGTCCCTCGATCCACGCCCGGCCGAGGCCGTACCAGACAAGGTATCCGCAAAACGTCTCGCCCGGATAGCTGCGGATTTTCCGGTATCCCCAAAGGACAAGGATGCCGACCGCGTTCCACAGGGATTCGTAAAGATAGGTCGGATGCACGTTCTCTGCCAGCAATTTGCCGTCCTGATGAATCGTCATCGCCCAGGGCAGCGATGTGGCCGCGCCGTACGCCTCGCCGTTAAAAAAGTTACCCCATCGGCCGATAGATTGTCCGATCAGCAAACCGATCGCCAGCACGTCCAAAACCATCCCGACCGAGAGTTTCTTCTTTTTGCAATAGATTAAAATCGTCAGGCAGGCGCCGATCACACCGCCGTAGATTGCCAGACCGCCGCTGCGGATATCCAGGATAGAAAGCCAGTCATCCCGGTACATATCCCAGCTGAACGCGACATAGTAGAGCCGCGCGCCGACAATTGCCGCCGGCACTGCGATCAAAATCATATTCAGCAAATCGTCCTGGCTCAGGCCGACCCGTTTGGATTCATAAAATCCGTACAGAATCGCAAGGCAAAGCCCGGCGGCAATAATCAGCCCGTACCAGTAGACCGAAACGCCGAAAATCCGAAACGCAACCCGGCTGACCTCAAAATCAAGGCCAAGGCCGGAAAATGTAATTTGGTTAATCAACTTGACACCCCCTCAGACACATGCGCCGCAAGCCGTCTATACACCCGCTTTGTCAGAATCCGGCGGCCGAACCACCGAGAGCACTGCATTTTTGGTATCAAAGTGGCTTCGCAGCCGTGCGTCAACGGCCTCCTTGGTGATTGCAGACACCGCCGTGCGGAACGAAAGCGGATCATAGCCTGCCATCAGACGGCGGAGCAATGCGTTGCCCATCCGCTCCACACTGTTAAAGGTACGGATATAACCGGCAATCAGTACCTTTTTGGCCCGTGCCAGTTCTTCTTCTAAAATGCCGCTTTGCTGCAATTCTTCCAGCCGACGGAGCACTCTGCGGTACACCTGCTCCGGATCTTTGGATTCGCCGCCGATTAACGTAAAGCCATAGCTTTTGGAACTTTCTGTCTCTGCGTCAAAAGAACTGTCGATCAGCCCCTCTTCGTAAAGCTGCATGTAAAAGTCACTGCTCTTGCCAAAGGCGGATTCTAAAATCAGCTCGGTCGCGATTTCCTTTTGCTCCCGCGCTGCCGCGTCACCGCTAAGATCGTGATCCTTAAATCCGATCCGAAACAGCGGCTGTGCCACCAAAAGCTGCTGCTCGATCTTTTCCATATTCCGCGCCGCCGGCTCATCCACCTTGGCACGCGGAATCTGTCCAAGGTTCCTGGCCGCGTCAACATGCCGATCCACATAGGAAAGCGCCGTCTCCATATCGATATCACCCACCAGAACCAGCATCATATTTGCCGGGTTATAAAAGGTGCGGTAGCAATGGTACAAAAGCTGCGGCGTGATATGCGAGATGCTCTCCACCGTACCGGCAATATCCAGTTTGACCGGGTGATTGTGATACATCGCCGAGAGTGTATTAAAAAATACGCGCCAGTCCGGGTCATCATCGTACATACGGATTTCCTGGCCGATGATTCCCTGTTCCTTTGCCACATTTTCGTCCGTAAAATACGGATGGTTGACAAATTCCAAAAGGATATCCAGATTTTCATAAAAATGATCGGTACAGGAGAACAAATACGCCGTCATATCAAAGCTGGTAAACGCGTTGCTGCTGGCTCCCGTTTTCGCAAACAGGTCAAATGCGTTGCCGCCGTCCTCCTGTTCAAACAGTTTATGCTCCAGATAATGCGCAATGCCGTCCGGCACGGTCGTCATTTCCGTATCGCCCGGCACAAGAAAGCTGCGGTCAATGGATCCGTACTCCGTCCCGTAAATCGCGTAGTATTTATTAAATCCCTTTTTGGGAAACACATAAACGCGCAGGCCGCTTTCGTGTACCGTATACTGCATTTCCTCACCCAGCTGTTCATTTTTTACGGTCTTAATCTTCATGCTGCGCATCCTCCTCTCCGCTTTCGATTCCCTTTAAGAAGTAAATGGTATCCGGCGTCACTTTCTGCATCACGGCTTTGATTTCATCCCGTGTGACGGCTTTTAAGCATTGCAGCAAGGCATCCAAATCCTGCTGCTGCCCCATCATAACCTGACTTAGATAATAGTCCTCCATGCCGCGGAGGCTGTCTTTGATCGAATGAATCCCCGTCGCCATGTATTTTTTGGCCGCGGCAATCTCTGCGTCCGTGATCTCGCCCTTCTTCATTTTATCCAGCTGCACCATAATCTCGTCATACGCCGCCTGATAATTTTTGGTCTCAATGCCGGAACTGATCATCATCACGCTCTTCATGCGGTCGGTGCGGCAGCCGGCATAGTAGGCCAGGCTCAGCTTTTCGCGCACATTCTGAAACAGTTTGGAAAACGGACTGCCTCCAAAGATGCAGCTTGCCAGCATCAGGGCATAATACTCCTTTGCCGTCGGTTCTACACCGCAGCACAGGCCGATGGCAAGCTTGCTCTGCGCAACGTCGATCTCTTCCACAATTTTTTGTACCGCCTTGCGGTCAGACACAGCAACGCGGGTTTTACCGTAGGCCGCCTCTCGCGGAAGAAGCCGTGCGGCAAACGTCCGCATCACCGCCGCGGCGTTTTCTTCCTCTACCGTTCCGTTCATAAAGATATCCACCTTGGCATTTTGCAGCACGGATCGGTAAAAGTCGTAAAGTCCCTTCGGCGTGATTTCGTCCAAATCCTCAACATAGCCGGCCTCAAACATGCCGTAGCCCTCTTTGCCGAACATCGCCTCGCGGCACTTGACATCGGTGTATTCCTTTTTATCGTTGATGAGCCCTAAGATTGCCTGTCTCAGGTTCTCCTTTTCGCCGTCCACATATTCGGGCAGAAAGCCGCCGTCCTTTGTCAGCGGTGCAAACACAAATTCCTCCATAAATTCAAGCACCGCGTCGGTCAGATTCTCTCCGATATAGGCGTCCGCGATATAATCCATGGTGAAATATAAAACCTCACAGTCGCCCTTAAGACGCACACCGGCGCCGCATGTCGCACTGTATAAATCCGCCAGCCGCTTTGCCATATCGCTCAGCTTGGGGTATTTTTGGGAACCGCGCTTGAGCACGGACGGCAAAAGCGCCGCATAGGTTACCGTCTCCCGTTTCAGCGGAATATGAAAAAATATACTCAAGGTGTTGGTCTTAAATTTGGGATCGTTTAAAATCCGCAGATCAACACCCTTGCAAATCGATTTTGTCTGCATGGTCTCTCCTCCTTTTTCCTGCTGCTTCCTTTTATTATACCAATGATTCTGCCATTTGATACCATCAAAATCGGAAAAGGCGCGCCGCTGCAGATGCAGCAGCCCGCCCCCATTTTTCGTGTGGATGCATCAGCCCGGAGGCCATCCGAGATTCCGGCCGGCCAGCAAGTGAAAATGCAGATGTCCGACCGTCTGACCGCCGTCCGCACCGCAGTTATTGACAATGCGGTAGCCGTTTTCCGCAAAGCCCTGCTCTTTGGCAAGCTTTGCCGCAACCGCAAAAATGTGTCCGACCACGGCGGCGTTCTCCTCCGTCAGTTCATTGGCAGAGGCAATATGCGCCTTTGGCACCATCACCATATGCACCGGTGCCTGCGGTGCAATATCTGAAAAAACATACACCAAATCGTCCTCATAGATTTTTGTGGACGGGATTTCTCCTTTTATGATACTGCAAAATAAGCAATCCATCTTGTCACCCCTATTTCTGTTGTGCCGCTACGATTTCTTCTACCATGGCAAGTGCAGCCTCTGCCTTTTCGGGATCCTTGCCGCCGGCCTGTGCGGACTCCGGCTTGCCGCCGCCTCCGCCGCCCATTGCCTTTGCAACCTGCGAAACGATCTTTCCGGCATGCGCACCGCCGCTGACTGCTGCAGGCGTTGCCATCGCAATCACGTTCACCTTGCCGCCGTCCTTGGACGCCAGAACCAGAACCGCGTTCTCACACTGCTGCTTTAACTGATCGCCGACCTCGCGCAGGGTATTCATATCCATGTTATCGTCCAAAAGCTTGGCAACCACCAGGGTACTACCTACCTTTTTCGCATCGTCCATCACGCTGCCCATAGCGTCTTTTGCAAGCCGGCTCTTTAAGCTGTCTGTTTCGCGGCGGCTCTCTTTGAGTTCCTCCAAAAGTGCCTCTGCCTTTCTGACAACCTCTTTCGGCGATGTTTTAAGCACATGCGCCGCCGCCTGTAAAAGCGCCGCCTGTTCATCGAGCATCTGCAATACGCCAAACCCGGTCACGCCCTCAATTCTGCGTACGCCGGCCGCAACGCCCGTCTCGGACAGAATCTTAAACAGTCCCAGCTTGCCGGTGGATGCCGCGTGGGTACCGCCGCAAAGTTCCATACTAAAGCCGCCCATCTTTACCACCCGGACAACCGCGCCGTACTTTTCACTAAACAGGGCTACCGCGCCCATCTTTCTTGCCTCATCAATCGGCTTTTCCTCGCAGACAATCGGAAGGTCTTCCAGGATCTTGCGGTTAACCTGTTCCTCAACTGCTTTGAGTTCGTCCTCGCTCATCGCCTCAAAGTGCGAAAAGTCAAACCGCAGCCGATCCTCAGATACATAAGAACCCGCCTGTGCGACATGGTCGCCCAGCACGTTTTTAAGTGCTGCCTGCAAAAGGTGAACGGCCGAATGGTTCCGTCCGATGGCCAGGCGCCGCTCTTTATCATAACGGGTCACCGCAGCCGCGCCGATCGTGACTGTACCCTCCGTGACGACGCCGCGATGCAAAAACTTTCCGTTTCTCTTTTTGGTATCGTCAATCCGAACCGCAAAGCCGTCGCCCTCAATCACACCGCTGTCGCCGATCTGACCGCCGCTCTCTGCATAAAAAGAGGTCTGATCCAGCACGAGGACAACCTCGTCCCCCTCTGTTGCAGCGTCTGCCAGGGCGCCGTCCTTTCCGATCCCCAAAATCTTTGCGTCAACGCTCTCATTTTGGTAACCGTCAAAGACAGTATTGCCGGAAAGAACCGCAAAAATGTCCTCTTCCCATGCAGCGTCCTCCATATCGCCGCGCGCCTCTCTGGCACGGCTGCGCTGCAATTCCATCTGTTTTTGGAACTCCGTTTCATCTACGGTGAGTCCTTCCTCGCTCACGATCTCACGGGTCAGGTCAATCGGGAATCCGTAGGTGTCATAAAGCTTAAATGCCTGCTCGCCGGAAAGTTCGGTTTTCTTTTCCGCCTTTAAATCATCCATATAGCCCTTTAAAATATCAAGCCCCTGGTCGATGGTTTCTGCAAAGCGTTCTTCCTCAGTTTTAATAACCTTTTCAATGTAAGCAAAATTCTGTCTGAGCGCCGGATAAGCGTCACCGCTCTCTTCTGCCACCGTTTTTGCCAAGCGATAAAGGAACGCGCCCTCAATGCCCAAAAGCTTACCGTGTCTTGCCGCACGGCGCAGCAGCCGGCGCAGTACGTAGCCGCGCCCCTCGTTGGAGGGAAGAACGCCGTCCGATACCAAAAATACCGTACTGCGGATATGGTCACAGATAACGCGGAGCGAAACGTCTGTATCATGATCCTTGCCATACTCCACCTTTGCCATCTCGGCCGCCGTGTCCAAAATGCGGCGGATGGTGTCCACCTCAAAGATTGAGGTTACGCCCTGCATGATGCACGCCATACGCTCCAGTCCCATACCGGTATCGATATTGGGATGTGCCAGACGGTTATAGTTGCCGTTTTCGTCTTTGTCAAACTGGGTAAATACCAGGTTCCAGAACTCAACATAGCGGTCACAGTCGCAGCCAACGGCACAGTCCGGCTTGCCGCAGCCGTATTCCTCACCGCGGTCAAAATAAATCTCCGAGCACGGACCGCAGGGGCCTGTCCCGATTTCCCAGAAGTTATCTTCCTTACCCAAAAATACGATGCGATTGGGGTCTACGCCCACATTCTTTGTCCAGAGATCGACGGTTTCCCGATCCTCTTCATAGACGCTGACCCAAAGACGGTCGGTCGGGATCTCCAGCACCTTGGTGATAAATTCCCATGCCCACATGGTAACTTCCTCTTTAAAATAATCGCCGAACGAGAAGTTACCCAGCATCTCAAAAAACGTACCGTGCCGTGCGGTCTGTCCCACGCACTCAATATCCGGGGTGCGGATGCATTTCTGACAAGTCGTAACGCGCTTGCGCGGCGGCGTCTCCTTTCCCAAGAAGTACGGCTTCAGCGGCGCCATACCCGCGTTAATCAAAAGCAGGCTGGCATCCCCCTGCGGAACCAGCGGAAAGGAGGGCAGCCGAAGATGCCCCTTGCTCTCAAAAAAAGTTAAAAATTTTTCCCGTATTTCGTTTAATCCCAGTTTTTCCATGATTTCTCCTCTTTCAAAAAAAGTAGCCCAAGCCCCCGTACAAAGACGGGTTTTGTCCGCCGCGATCCGGCGGGGAATATCTTTCTTTTCATTATAGCAAGCTTTTTCTCATCCGTCAAGTATCGGAAAAAAAGATATTTCGTCCATTCCGCATCGGCACACAAAAAAAGAAGGGCGCGAAGCCCTTCCTCTTTATTACGTACGAAATATAATCCTGGAAATATCATTCCAGGTTGCGTAAAGCATCAAAAGAATCAGCAGCGCAAAGCCGGCAAGGTGGATCCATCCCTCTTTATCCCTGGGGATCGGCCTGCGAAAGATCAGTTCGATCAGGACAAAAAAGATTCTTCCGCCGTC
>CAVGTH010000007.1:15972-33899 GCA_963632045.1 Roseburia faecis
TGCCAAAAACGCCGCAAAGAACAAAAAGTCATACAGACCGCTCCTTGCCACTGTATTCATGGCATAAACCACGCCGACCGGGCCGGACAGGTCGCTGACATCGGCCTGACCTTGAAACAGCATTCCCAGCGACACAAAGACCAGCTTTACCATCCACACCGTCTGATAAAAAGCCTCGTGCAAAATTCCGGTGACGGTCACCGGAGCCGCCGCAATCTGAAATCCGATCACGTAGCCTTTGCTGCCGTCCTCATAGGTCATCTCCATCGGCACAAAGGACTCTGTCATGCTCTCTCTGCCGCGGCGGAAGGTCAGCGTCATGGTTTCGCCGTGGCTGTCCGACAGCGCAAAGGACAAATCGCGGCGGATATGCACCCTCTCTCCGTTAATGGCGGTAATCCGATCGCCGGGCTGCAAAAATGCGGCCGCGCTCGCCTGTTCGTTGACCGACTCCACCACGGTGGTCGGCAGACCGCCGCCCTGATAGGCCGACTGCGCCGTTAAAACCAGCACCACCAGAAAACCGAGCAAAAGATTCATAAAGGCGCCGGCCGCCAAAATCAAGATTCTGGGAATCGGCTTTTTGTTGTTAAAGGCGCCCTCGTCCTCGCTCTCTTCGTCCTCGCCCTCCATTTTACAAAAGCCGCCCATCGGAATGGCACGCAGGGAATAGACCGTTTTTTCTGCCTTGCCCCACTGAAAAAGTGCCGGCCCCATGCCGATCGCAAATTCATGGACAGTCACGCCGAAGATTCTGGCCAGCATAAAATGTCCCAGCTCATGCACAAAGATAATGACCGAAAAAATAAGGATTGCCCCGATCAGGGTCCATATTGTGTTCATAGACTGTGTTCATCCTCCCACTCTTTTCCCTTTGCCCGAATCTCTTTGTTCACCAAAATCAAATCCTCCAGCGTCGGATTCTCTTGGTTGTGTGCGCTCTGCATGGTTTTCTCCACGTATTCCGCGATCTGCAAAAAGCCGATTTTTCCTTTTAAAAATGCAGCCACCGCCGTTTCGTTGGCAGCATTTAGCACGGTCGGCATGATGCCGCCCATCTTTCCTGCCTGCTTTGCCAGAGGAAGGCAGCGGAAAGTTTCTTCATCCGGCGCGGCAAAGCTGAGGTTTTTAAGATCTTTAAAAGAGACCGCCGCATCCCGGCTCGGCAGCCGCTTCGGATAGGTAAATGCGTACTGGATCGGGTGTTTCATCGACGGCATGGACATCTGGGCAATGACAGAGTGATCGCAAAATTCAACCATCGAATGAATAATACTCTCACGCTGCACCACCACCTCAATATCGTCAATATCCACATCAAAAAGCCATCTTGCCTCCAAGACCTCCAGTCCCTTATTCATCAGGGTTGCACTGTCTACCGTAATCTTTGCGCCCATGCTCCAGTTGGGGTGTTTGAGCGCCTGTGCGGCCGTGACGGTTTTTAACTCGTCCGCGGTTCTTCCGAAAAACGGACCGCCGGAGGCCGTCAGCAAAATCTTTTTCAGGTCCTGTTTCTGCCCTGCCTGCAGGGATTGAAAAATGGCGCAGTGTTCACTGTCCACCGGCAAAAGCCTGACCTTATGGCGGCGGATCGCATCCATAAAGATGCCGCCTGCCGTAACCAGCGTCTCTTTATTGGCAAGCGCGATATCCTTGCCGGCCTCAATCGCGCACATGGTCGGCACCAGGCCGGAAAATCCAACGATGGCGGAAAGTACCATATCCGTATCACACTCGGCCGCAGCGGCGCACAAACCCTTTTCACCGGATAGGATTTTGCAGTCGGTATCGGCGACCGCCGCTTGCAGCGATGCTGCCGCTTTGGCGTCCGGCACTGCCGCATAACGCGGACGAAACCGCCGGATCTGTTCCTCCAGCCGTTTCAGATTCTTGTTCCCCGTAATTGCGGTGACCTCAATATCCATTGTGCCGCGCAGATCCTCCACGACCTCCAGCGCTTGTGTGCCGATCGAACCCGTAGAACCCAAAATTGCTAATTTCATACTAAGAACCCCTTTATTTTATGCCCGTATCTAACCTGATATTCATAATCCAAACCCGCCTAAATCGGATTCGGATCGCTGACACCAGGTCATCGTAAAATACCGAACTGAATCAAAAACAGAAAAATCGTCGGTGCAACCAGGATAATACTGTCGCAGCGGTCTAAAATGCCGCCGTGACCGGGCAGCAGCGTTCCAAAATCCTTGATGTTATACTGCCGCTTAATCATGGACGCAACCAGATCTCCGATCTCCGAAATCACGGCAGAGAGAAGGCCTAAGACAAACAAAAGCCAAAGGCTGAGCTGATTTCCGTTTAAATACCGGGAGAAAAACAGGTTGACGATCACGCCGAACAAAATGAAACTGAGTCCGCAGCCGATCACGCCGCCGATCGCGCCGGAAACCGTCTTTTTGGGGCTGATGGTCGGGCAAAGTTTTTTGCCGCCGATGGCCTTTCCGGTAAAATACGCACAGCTGTCCGTCATGAACGCGCCCAAAAATACCAGCCAGATATAGATATTTCCAAATTCCAGATTGCGGATATAAATGATGTGCGAGAGGAAATAGGGAATATACAAAAGTCCCACCAAAAGCATTGCCAGCTGTGAAAAATGCAGCTGCCGGTGCATGGCGAGTAGCATCACAAACAGGACAAGAACATAAACGTAGATGATAGCCAGCACGGTATCTAAGGGCAGATAAATGCCAAGCGGAATCACCAGGGTTCCCAGATACCCCATCACGCAGAGCGGTTTATTGGTTAAAAGCCCCACCGCGCCGTAAAATTCGTACATACCGATCAGTGCCGCCGCCATCACCATAAAAATGACAATGGGCACCGGGCAGAACAATAACAGAACAATCACCGGCAGCCCGATTGCTGCCGTCAAAACTCTTTGTTTTAAAGATGCGTCCATTTATTTCACACCTCCAAACCGTCTGTCACGGTTTTGATAATCCAAAATTGCCTGCTGCATATCCTTGGGTCTGAAATCCGGCCAGCAGATATCGCTGAACCAAAGCTCGGCATATGCCGACTCCCAGAGCATAAAGTTAGACAGCCGCATCTCACCGCTGGGGCGGATAATCAAATCTACTTCCGGCAGATCGCCCATATCTAAGTATGCGGCAAAGGCCGCCTCGTCGATCGCCTCGATCGCCTGCGTTCCTGCAGCGGCCGCTGCGGCGATCTTCCGCGCCGCCCTTACAATTTCATCCCGGCCGCCATAGTTTAATGCGATGTTTAAAATCATTCGTTTTCCCGACGCGGTAACCTCCTCCGCATGGTGGATTGCCGCCTGTATCTTGGGCGTCAGCGGCGAGATATCACCGCTGATTTTCAGTTTCATGTCTCTGCCCTTAAACTTTTCTTCCACCATGAGCAGATAATCATAAAGCAGATCCATCAAGGCGTCAATTTCCTTTTGCGGACGCGACCAGTTCTCGGTCGAAAAGGCGTAGACCGTCAGCGCCTCTACGCCAAGGCCGTTACAGTAATCGCAGATATCCTCCAAAATATCGGCGCCGCGCTTATGCCCGGCCGAGCGCGGCAAGCCTCTGCGCTTTGCCCAGCGGCCGTTTCCGTCCATAATGATGCCGATATGCCGGGGAATCCGGCTCATATCGATTTTTTCACTCGGTTCTGCTTTTTTTCTGAAAAACATGAAAATCCCTCCAGATACAACATAGGGAATAGAAGGCGATCCCCCTATCCCCTACAAAACACATCGTTTCTGTCCGCGCGCCGCCCAAGACATCATCCTGCTCTTTTCGGCGTGTTTCGATGATGTCCCACAGGCACTGTCTTTCAAAGATCATCTCGCGCCCACGGCCGCGCCGGATATTTCAAAGGTCTAGACCTCCATGATCTCCTTTTCCTTTGCGGTGACGATGGTGTCAATATTCTTGACAAAACGGTCGGTCAGCTTTTGAATCTGATCCTCCAGATCCTTTAAATCGTCCTCCGTGATCTCATTCGCCTTTTTCTGCTTTTTAAACTGCTCCAGCGAATCACGGCGGATATTACGGATTGCAACCTTTGCCTCCTCGCCGCGCTTGGAAATTCCCTTGCTGAGTTCTCTTCTGCGCTCCTCGGTCAGCGGCGGAAAGTTCAGGCGGATCACCTTACCGTCGTTATTGGGGTTAATCCCGATATCCGACGCCAAAATCGCCTTTTCGATCTCTTTCAGCACCGAGACGTCCCAGGGCTGCACGATAATCGTCCGCGCCTCCGGAACCGAAATCGTTCCGACCTGCGCAAGCGGCGTCTGTGCGCCGTAATATTCTACGGTAATTTTATCCAAAATCGCGGGGTTCGCCCGTCCTGCACGGATCGAAGCCAGATCCGATTCCAGCGATGCAACCGCCTTATTCATCTTACTTTCTGCATTTTTCATCTCATTCACTCGCCTTTCCCAATGTTTCGCGGCTCACCAGGGTTCCGATCTTTTCACCCATGACGGCACGCTTAATATTTTCCGGATCCTCAAGTCCGAATACCAAAATCGGAATATTATTATCCATACAAAGAGACGTTGCCGTCGAATCCATGACACCGAGCTGCTTGTTCAGCACATCAATAAAGCTGAGTGAATCAAACTTCTTCGCATTCGGATTGACATGCGGATCACTGTCGTAGACGCCATCCACCTTCTTGGCAAGCAGAATCACCTCTGCATCAATCTCTGCCGCACGCAGCGCCGCCGTCGTATCGGTCGAGAAAAACGGATTACCCGTGCCGCAGGCAAAGATCACAACGCGGCCTTTTTGCAGATGTCTTGCTGCCTTTAAGCGGATATACGGCTCTGCAATCTGCCGCATCTCAATCGCCGTCTGCACCCGGCTCTCTACGCCGAGCTGCTCTAACGCGTCCAAAAGCGCCAGCGAATTGATCACGGTTGCCAACATTCCCATATGATCGGCGCGGGAACGATCCATGCCCTCGCCGGTACGGCCGCGCCAAAAATTGCCGCCGCCGACAACAATGGCAATCTCAACCCCCATGTCGTAGCATTCCTTGATTTTTTGTGCAATGGCGTTTACGGTCGGCTGATCTAAGCCAAATCCTTTCTCGCCGGCCAGTGCCTCTCCGCTGATTTTCAGCATGACTCTCTTGTATTTTGGTTGATTCATTCCTACCTTGGCCTCCTGTTTTCTATTTTTCGTATCGTATCTGTCTTGCCGAACCCGATATATCGTGTGATTGGAAATTCACAATCTTTTTGCACTGTCGCCCCTGTAAGGCTGACGCTGTGCAGAGACGGCAAATCAAAATATTTCGAAATTACACCGATAACGGCATGTTCGGATTATTCTCTTTCGGCTATCTTGCCGGTGTGGCGGTCTGACTCGTTGTCTTTTGTGATGACCCGGACGACGAATTGGCCGATGTGCCGGAGGTTGAAGTCCCGGATGTCAATGTGCCCGATGCCTGGGATGACGTCTGCGAACTGCTCTTTGTCTTGCTGCCCGACGACTTATACCGCTCCAGTTCCGCCTCTAAAATCGTCACCTGGTCTTTGAGCAGCTGCACATCCGACTGCAATTTCTGATTCTCCGCTTCGAGCGAATTTTCACTCTCGCGGCCGGATTTTGCCGATTCAATCATGACCTGAAACGAGCAGGCAAAGGAACCCAAAAACACCCCGACGGCAATAAACAAAATGCCGAACGAGACCAAAACTTTTCTGCCCTTTCCGGTCTTTTTCTTTTGCACCGATTCTTGTATTTCCTCTCTCATGCAGTATAATTCCTTTCCAAAAAATTGCACCGTTTTATCAAAAGCCGCACCGTTTTACCGGGTCAGCCATTCGCCGAGGGCGCCCAGGTTCAGCACACCGGTCATCAAAAGTATCATGATCAAACCGGCGATCATGATACCGGCCAAAATTGCCGGCAGCGCGTATTTAAAGCGAATATCCAAAAGCGATGCAATCATCGCCCCCGTCCACGCGCCGGTTGTGGGAAAGGGAATCGCCACAAACAACATCAGCGCACCGGCACTCGCCTTGCTGAGTCCGCTTGCCTTCCGTGCCGTGCGTTCCTCCAGGCGGTGCGCCAGACGGCCGAGCAGGCGCGTCTTTTTTAACCATTTTACAATCGGACGAAACACCAGCATCACAAACGGCACCGGCAAAAAGTTGCCCAAGACCGAAAGCAGATACGCAAACAGAACTTTCTGCACGGTGTGATCCAGGCTTGCCATGGCATAGATCATGGCGCCCCTGATTTCAGACACAGGCGCCATTGACAAAAGGAATGTCCAAAGGTAGGTCGAGAGCGTTGATTCCATATTATTTTATCCTTTATCCGGCAGGATCCGACACGGCCGCACCGCTTTCCTGCCCCCAATCATCTCATTTTGTTCAGTATAGCATACTTATATCCAATTTTCAAGAAAAATTTATCAGGGAATCCTATTTTCTTTCCCCGCGGATGCGACGCTGCCGCCGGATGCGGCGCTGCCGTTTTATCTCACGGCGGATGCGGCTGACGGCAACCACCAAAAGTACGCAAAAAATACCGATCAGCAGATAACACAGTACGCGAACCACCCAAAAACTCCAGAGCCACTCGCCGAGCGCCATGGCCGGCCAAAAAAAGCTGCGCCGAACGTCCAGGTCACTGTAAAGCTGTCCGCTGCCAAGTTCCTGTCCCTGATTGAGCACGGTAACCGAGCCAATATTTTGTCCCTTGCTGAGCGGTGCATACACCGCCTCCGGCAGATTGAGCCGTATCTCCAGTTCCTCCGCCTTTGTCCCCTTCGGCACGACAACCGTCACGGGATCCTGCACCGAGAGCGTCACGCGGTCTCTGGATTTGGCACGTTTGACCTTGACCTCGCCCATCATCTCGCCTTTTTGGATCGGTGTAATCAGTTCAAAGGCAGAAAAGCCGTAGTCCAGCATCCGCTTGGTGTCCTGATGCGAGTCCGCAATCTCCTTGCCGCCAAACACCGCGGCGATCAGCTCCATATTGCCGCGCACGGCCGAACCGACCAGGCAGTTTCCTGCCTGGGAGGTGCGTCCCGTTTTGATGCCGGTCGCGCCCTGATAGACGTATTCCCGGTAGCGCATCGCCGAAAGCAGACCGTTGGTATTGATATAGTAGCGTTGTTTTTCTGTCTTATTGGTCGGCGCCATCTTGACGTGCGCGATGTCGACAACATCGCGAAACCCCGCATGCTGCATGGCTTCTCTCGATAGCTTTGCCATGTCCGCCGCCGTGGTATAATGGTCGTCATCGTGCAGACCGTGCGCATTGGCAAAGTGCGTGTTATCCATATGGAGCGCCGCAGCGCGCGCGTTCATACGCTCCACAAACGCCTTCGGTGTGCCGGAGAGGCGGTACGCAATCGCCATCGCGGCGTCATTGCCGGAGGGAATCATCAGTCCCTTGAGCAGGTTTTCAAACGAAATGATCTCATCGGCCTTTAGTTCCATATTGCTGCTGTCGGGGTCTAAGCCCTCCAGCATCTCTGCGGTAATCTCCACCTCGGTATCGCCCGAAATCTCGCCGGATTCCATGGCCTCTACCGCCAAAAGTCCGGTCATAATCTTTGTGGTACTGGCAGGATATACCCGTTTGTTGCTATCGGACTCATAAAGCACCGTGCCGCTCTTTGCCTCAATCAAAATGCCGCTTTCTCCATCGCCTAAAATGGGGCTACCCTGTGCATCCTGCCGCGGCTTTTCCGCCGGGTCGGAACTCTGCTTTTGATCCTCTGTCTGCGCCGCAGTGCCCTCTGCGGCATTTTCGGCCGTACTTTCTGCGGCATCTTCCCGCACTGCCCACGCGATGCTCTGACCGGGCACGGCGGATACACTGCATGAAAGGCCAAGCCCGATCGCCAGGGCTGCCATATATTTTCTCCAAGCTTTCAATCTGTCCAACCCTTTCCGGTTTTAGTTTTCTTTTCGCGAAAGGCGCTCCCGCTCCGCCTGAGAAAGGCGGATATACTGCGGCGTAAGGTCGCCGTATGCCACCGTCTCTCCCTGCAAAACCAGAGAAAATCCGATCTCGGCCACCGCCGCGCCCAGGTTCATATTCTGCATTCTGCTTGCAAAGCACGCCTGATCGCCCAGGCGCTTTACAATTTCATCCTTGTAGACCAAAACGCCGTCGCCGCAGAACAGAACGGGAAGATTCTGCCCGGATAGTTCCAAAAGCAAGTCCTGCAGCGCCAGGGCGCGGTCGGCCTCGATTCTTTCAAACGATCTTCCGCCGCGAAACAGACCGTTATAAACCTGATCCCGGCGAGCGTCTAAAATCGGACACAAAATCCCGTCAAATACCGAAGAAGAAAACGCCAGCGCATGCAGAGTGGAAACCGCCGCGCACGGCTTTTGGCACGCCTGTGCCAGTGCTTTTGCGGTAGCCACGCCGATCCGCACG
This sequence comes from Roseburia faecis, assembly GCA_963632045.1. Classification (GTDB taxonomy): domain Bacteria; phylum Bacillota; class Clostridia; order Monoglobales; family Monoglobaceae; genus Ructibacterium. The sequence goes on from CAVGTH010000007.1 coordinate 24,372, forward strand.
CCGGTAAAAGAACCGGGACCGACCGCGGCCGCAAAGCAATCCACATCGTGCGGCGTACATTCCGCAAAGCGAAACATCGCCTCGATCTGCGGCATCATCTTTTGCGAGTGCGTTTTTTTATGATTGACCACCGTCTGTGCCAGCAGCCGATCCTCGTCCATCAAAGCGGCGGTCGCCGCCATGCAGCATGTATCGATTCCAAAAATCAGCATTGTGTAATCTCCCTGTAATTCTCTCCCCGTGCGGGGTTTTTGGCAAAGCGAATCCATATGGTATCCTTGGGCAAAACGGCACGGACATGTTCTGCCCACTCGATCAGGCAGACGCCGTCGCCAAACAGATAATCATCCATCCAGTCGCACTGCTCCGGCAACAGATTTTCCAGCCGGTAAACGTCAAAATGATAGACCGGCAGCGTGCCGTCATACTCATTTACCAGGGTAAAGGTCGGGCTGACGACCTGCGCACTGTCCCCGAAATATTCCATCACACCCTGGACAAACGCCGTTTTTCCGCAGCCCAGGTCACCGGTCAGCGCGACCACCGCACCCGGCGACAGCGTTTTTGCAAATTCTTTCCCGATGGCACGGGTTTGTGCCGGGCTTTCCGTTTCCCACCGCTGCATCCTTTGCACCTCAAATTCTCTTTTCTTCTATTATATAAATTCTGACGGGCAAAGTCAATATAAACTATTGAAAATTTGATCGGTTTCGATTATAATGAAAAGCAAAGAAACGAGAATACGCAAAAGAAAGGTCTGTGATCGTGATGAAACGAACCGATAAAATCAACTACTACCTCGACATTGCTGAAACTGTCATTGAGCGCGGCACCTGTCTGCGCCGAAACTTTGGCGCCATCATCGTCAAAAACGACGAGATTGTGGCGACCGGCTATTCCGGCGCACCGCGCGGAAGAAAGAACTGCTCTGACCTTGGCTACTGCACGCGTGAAAAGCTGCAGATTCCGCGCGGAGAACGCTATGAGCTTTGCCGCAGCGTCCATGCGGAGAGCAACTGTATCATTTCCGCCGCACGGCGCGACACCATAGGGTCAACCCTGTATCTTGCCGGCAGGGACGCCAAAACCGGCGAACTTGTCCAAAATGCCAGCAGCTGCGCGATGTGCAAGCGTATGGTGATCAACGCCGGCATTGAGACGGTGATTGTCCGTAACACCTCGACCGAGTACACGGTAATCCCGGTCAGCGACTGGATCGAAAATGACGATTCCCTCTCCGGCGAGCGAGGCTATTAAAAAACCTCCTATGGCAGAATCTTTGATTCTGCCATAGGAGGTTTTTCGATACACCCTTGCCGAAAACCGCGTAAAATCGGCATAAATTTTTATATTCTTTCTTTTCGGTATTGCCGGGCTGCAGCAGAATCTTGCTGCAGCTGCGCTTTCAGCGCATCGAGTGAGGGGAACCGGGTGATATCCCGAAGATACCGGCAAAACCGCAGTTTTAGCTTTTTGCCGTACAGATCTCCCTCATATCCCAAAAGGTGCGTTTCGATACAGGTCTGATTCGGCACCACCGTGGGCTTTGATCCAACGTTGGTTATGGCGGCATACCAAACGCCGTCCGCCATTGCCTCCGTCACATAAACGCCGAATTTTGGGAGGATCAGGCCGTTTGGAATTTCCATATTTGCCGTGGGAAACCCGATTGTTCTGCCGATTTGGTTACCGCAGACCACCGTCCCCTGCATTGAAAAAGGCCGGCCGAGGCAGGCTGCCGCCTCTTCCATATTTCCCTCGCGGATCAGTTCCCGGATTCTGGTGCTGGAAACCGGTTTACCGAGAACCTCCACACAAGGCACGCAGGAAACCGTCATGCCAAGCGGTGCCGCGAGCCGTTCCAGCATAGCGGCGTCTCCCGTCTTGCCGCTGCCGAAATGATAATTAAACCCGACCGCCAGAAACTTCGCGTCCAAACAATCTTTTAACCAATCCTTCACAAACGCCTGCGGCGATATCCCAAGATAATCCCCGGTAAACCACTGCGCCACCACGGCGTCAACACCCAGCCGCTCTAAAACAGCCAGCCGCGTCTCCATATCGCAGACCTGTTTCGCTGCACCGCCGCCAAGCACCGTCCTTGGCTGATTGCAAAAAAGATGTACCGCCGCTGTGAGGCCTCTCTCCTGTGCGGCCGTAACTACACGGCGGATAATCGCCTGATGTCCGACATGGATTGCGTCAAAGCCGCCCAGCGCGACCGCGGTGCGCGACAGAGAAAACCCCTGCCGCAGCAATGTTTTTCCTTCTTCTTCCAGATAAATCTGCACACTGTTCTCTCCTTAAAAGGCCGACCGATCGCATATCGACCAAATCCGCCGGATAAGGCAACTTTTTAGCACATTTCCGCTTATACCGACGCTGCGCACCGAAACTAGCCCTGATAAAAGGTCTTTTCAATCTTCAGCACGCCGTTCTCTGCCTTGGATACGGTTAAAAAGCAGCCCTTTTCATCATAGACACGGTATGTACGCCCCTCTTCCATACCGGGGGTCGAAACCCGTACACCGTTGCACATCTTCTGCGCCTTGCGCGCAGAGAGATACAACGCCGGGAGCGTATCAAACACCTGATCGACCGGTGTCAAAAACGAAGTGTCGCCGGCTGCCATCATTGCCTCAATCTCAGACAGGGCATAGGCATCCCCGATCCGAAACCTGCCCGACTGTGTACGGCAAAGCGCCGACATATGCGCAAAGCAGCCAAGTCGCTCACCGATATCCTGACACAATGTACGGATATACGTTCCCTTGGAGCAGCGCACCCGCATCGAAAACTTTTTATGTTCTAAATCAAAGGATTCGATCGCAATCACATCAATCGTCACCGTACGCGGCTTGCGCTCCACGGTCTTTCCTTCCCGTGCCAGTTCATAAAGCCGTTTGCCGTCCTGTTTAATAGCCGAATACATCGGCGGTATCTGCGTAATCTCGCCGACAAACTGCCGGGTCGCCGCCGCAACCTCTTCTTCCGTGACCTGCACTGCGGCAAAACGCAAAACCGTGCCGGAGGCGTCCTGGGTATCGGTCTCCGCTCCCAAGGTGACCTCTGCGACATATTCCTTTTGTTCTGCCGTCAAAAATTCGGCCGCCTTGGTCGCCGTACCGACGCAGATCGGCAGAACGCCGGTTGCGTCCGGATCCAGCGTCCCGGTATGACCGATTCTTTTGGTGGACAGGATGCCCCTAAGCTTTGCCACCACATCATGAGACGTAAAGCCGACGGGCTTGTTCACATTGATCGTCCCGTTCATTGCTGCTCCTCTTTCTGTTGTTTTTTGATCTCACAAAGCACTGCCCCAACGATATCGTCCACCGTGGCAGCGCCGCTTACGCTGTAACCGCTGGCGCGGACATGACCGCCGCCGCCCAGCGTCATCGCAATCTTTGCCACATCAATCTTCCCGGCCGAGCGCAGGCTTACCTTATAACAGTCGTTCTCACGCTGGCGGATATAGACGCTGACCTCCGCGCCCCGAACCGTGCCGGGCAGAGAGACGATGGCCGAGGCCTCCGCCTCTGCCAGTTCTGCCGCCGCAAAATCGGCCATGGTCAAATACAAAACGCTGACCTTTCCGTCCGCGTACAGCGTCAAACGATCCAGTGCAATCCGCATCAGGCGGTAATACGCCATTGTTTTGGTATCAAAAATCCATTTTGCAATGCCGGCAAAGTCTGCGCCGCGTTCCATCAAAGTCGCTGCACGGCGCAGGGTGTCCGGCGTCACCGAGGAATATTTAAAGTTCCCGGTATCCGTCACCATGCCGAGATACAAATTGTTGGCAAGGTCAACGTCTATGGGAATCTGCATTGCCTCGTAAAGCTGCACCATAATCTCGCAGCAGGACGAGATATCCTGTACCACCGTCTCCTTGGCAAAGGGGCTGTGGGTAACGTGGTGGTCAATGGCCGCCGTTTTGGGGTGTGCCAGAAAGGCCGCCTCATACGCGCCGAGGCGTGCACTCTCCGCACAGTCCACCGCGACGAAAAGGTCACAGTCCTCAAAAGCAAGGTTTTCTTCCTCTCTGCCGCGGATCAGCGCCAGCGCCGCCGCGTCCGGGTGCGGCGCCAGAAACACCTCGGCGCGCTTTCCCATTGCAAGCAGCGCAAGCTTTAAGGAATATGCGCTGCCCATGGCGTCCCCATCCGGGTTTTCATGGGCAAAGATTCCCACGGTCTTTGCCGCCGTCAGCATGGCTGAAATTTTTTGAAACATAGTCTACTCCTCAATGGAAACTGTGCAAGGCAAATCGTAGCACACAGGAGCCAACCCCGATATGTCATGCAATGAAAAGATCATCGTCCTTTTGCCTTGCTGGCTATGCCGGGCTTTACAGTTCCCTTAAAATTTGGTTGATATGGGCGCCGTAAGCGATCGAATCGTCCAGCGTAAAGGTAAACTCCGGGGTGTTGCGCAGATTCAGCCGATGGCCGATCTCACGCCGGATAAAACCGCCGGCGCTCTTTAACGCCGAGAGTGCGTCCTTTTGCACCTTTTCGTCGCCCATCACGCTGATGTACGCCTTTGCAAACTTTAAATCCTTTGTCACGCGCACGGCTACCACCGAAGTCATAGCCGGCAAGCGCGGATCTTTAAGATCCCGGATGACGGCGCAAAGTTCCCGTTTGACCTCCTCCGAAATCCGATCCATTCTATTATAATTTGCCATAACTCCTCCTATCAGAGATCCGGCAGACCTGTGCTAGACCTCTACCTGCTCCATGACATAAGCTTCAATGATGTCTCCGTCTTTAATGTCATTAAATTTATCAATGCTGAGTCCGCATTCGTAGCCGGCTGCGACCTCTTTGACATCGTCCTTAAACCGGCGCAGAGAACCCAGCTCGCCCTCGTGAATGACGATACCGTCACGCACCACGCGCACCTGGCTGCTGCGCTGGATCTTACCGTCCTGTACATAACCGCCGCCGATCGTACCGATGCCGGAAACTTTAAAGGTGGTGCGGATTTCCACATGACCGGTAACTGCCTCGCGGAAGGTCGGCGCCAGCATACCCTTCATGGCCTTTTCGATATCCTCAATCGCGTCATAGATCACGCGGTACAGACGGATATCCACATCCGCATCCTCTGCGGCCGCCGAAGCGCCGCCTGTCGGGCGCACGTTAAAGCCGACAATAATTGCGTTCGACGCGCTGGCAAGCATTACATCCGACTCGGTGACCGCGCCGACTGCGCCGTGAATGATATTGACCCGTACCTCATCGTTTGAGATACGCTCCAGCGACTGCCGAACTGCCTCTACACTGCCCTGTACGTCTGCCTTTACGATAATATTGAGATCCTTCATCTTGCCGGCCTCAATCTGCTCAAACAGATTATCCAGAGAGATCGCGGTGGCTTTCTTTTGTCTTTCCTGCTTTTCTTTAAACTTTCTGGCCTCAACGACTTCGCGCGCTTTGCGCTCATCGTCTACGGCATAGAACACATCGCCGCCCTCCGGCACCTCGGAAAGGCCGAGGATCTCGACCGGAATCGAAGGCCCTGCCTTCTTCACGTTACGTCCCTTATCGTCATTCATGGCACGGACACGACCCACGCTGGTACCTGCCACAACGATATCGCCGACGCGCAGCGTTCCGTTTTGTACCAGAACGGTGGCAACCGGGCCGCGGCCCTTATCCAGCTGCGCCTCAATCACCGTTCCCTTTGCGGCGCGGTCGGGGTTGGCTTTCAGTTCCTTCATCTCGGCAACCAAAAGTACCATTTCAAGCAGGGTATCGATGTTGGTTCCCTTCTTTGCCGAAACCTCAACACAGATGGTATCGCCGCCCCATTCCTCCGGAACCAGACCATGCTCGGTCAGTTCCTGGCGGACGCGGTCGGGGTTGGCGCCCTCTTTATCAATCTTATTGATGGCAACAATGATTGATACCTCTGCGGCACGGGCATGGTTGATGGCCTCAATGGTCTGCGGCATGATACCGTCATCGGCCGCAACCACCAGGATGGCAATATCGGTCACCAGCGCACCTCTTGCACGCATAGCGGTAAACGCCTCATGTCCCGGCGTATCTAAGAAGGTAATCTTCTTATCGCCGACGCGGACGCGGTGCGCACCGATATGCTGCGTGATGCCGCCGAACTCGCCCTCTGTGACATTGGTATTGCGGATGCAGTCAAGCAGCGACGTCTTACCGTGGTCTACGTGACCCATCACCACAACGACCGGGGATCGCGGCTTTAAGCTCTCCGGCGCGTCCTCCACGTCATGGAAGAGTTTTTCCTCGTCTGTTAAGATAATTTCTTTTTCAAAGGTGCAGCCCATCTCCTCCGCGATGAGGGAGGCGGTGTCAAAGTCCAGCGACTCGTTGACCGAAGCCATGATGCCCAAAAGCATCAGCTTTTTGATGATCTCGGTTGCCGGCTTTTTCATCCGGGACGCCAGTTCGCCGACCGTGATCGACTCCGGAATCAAAACGTGAATCTTTTCCGCCTTTTCCTTCTTGCGCTCGGTCTTTTTCAGCATATCCTCCGGCCGGGGCTTGGGCTTTCCGCTGCCCTGCGGTCTGCCTTGCTGCTTCTTTTTCTGGTTGATCTTCTGCTTTTTGGCTGTCCCTTCGGTCTTGACATTCTCCGGAATCAGTTCTTCCATCTTCTCATCATCCAAACGGTCAAGATCCACCGTGTTCACACGGGTGTCCACCGTTCTGGTTTTCCGGGCAACGCTGATCTCCTCCATCGGGATTTCCTCGCCAGAATCAACCTCTGCCGTTTCCGGTTCCGGTTTCTTTTCTTCCTTTTTGGGTTCATAAAGCGAAAAATCTTCTACCTGATTCTTCTGCGTATAGTATTCAAAAATAACGTCCAATTCATACTCGGTTAGAGCACTCATATGATTTTTTGTTGATACGCCGTAATCATGTAAAACCTTTACAATCTCCTTGCTCGGAAAGCCAAAGGATTTGGAAAGCTCATAGGCTCTGATTTTTTCCATACTCGACACACTCCTTTCGCAGCCACCCATCGGCTGCATCTCCATAAGCGGCTATTGCCGCGTCTGCCTCTCGTCCGTCACCGCACCCAGCCGGGAAAGCTGGTCTGCCAGTCCCCGGTCGGTCACTGCAACCGTTACCGCAGCGGATCTTCCGATGGCGCCGCCGATCGCGCGGCGGTCACCCGGACGAATCACCTCAATCTGATGATGGTTTGCCATATTCAAAAACTTTTTTTCGGTATTGCCGGACGCGTCCGCCGCCAAAATCAGCAGCTTTGCCGTGCCGCCGCGAACGGCCTCTTCGGCTGCGGCCTCGCCGCAGGCCAGCTTGCCCGCGCGCATGCTAAGTCCCAGCATTCCGCAAAATTTAGTGTTCATCGGTTTCCTCCCCGATTTCTCTGAGCTTTGCGTAAACCTCTGCGTCAATTTGCCCGGAAAACGCCCGCTCCAGCACGCGTCGTTTCTGTGCCGCCAAGAGACAGTCCCGGCTTTTGCAAAGGTACGCGCCGCGCCCCGGCAAGGTTCCGTTTAAGTCCGGCACGGCGCCGTCCGGCGTGCGCGCCACACGGATCAAATCCTTTTTTTCAAAGCGTTTTCGGCAAACCGTACACATTCTAAGCGGCTTCATACTTCCTCCGCCTGCTTCTCTTCCGATTCGGCCGTCTCGTCTGTCTCTTCGGCCTTTGCGCTCAAGTCAATCTTCCAGCCGGTCAGCCGTGCCGCAAGACGAACGTTCTGACCTTCCCGGCCGATCGCAAGCGAAAGCTGGCTGGCCGGAACCAGAACGCGGCAGATATGCTGATCCTCATCCACCTCGATGGATAAAACATCGGCCGGGCTCAGCGCATTGGCAACGTATTCTGCCGGATCCTCACTGTATTTGATGATATCGATTTTCTCGCCGCGCAGTTCATGGATAACCTCCTGCACACGCATTCCCTTCGGGCCGATACAGGTACCCACCGGATCCACATTCTCCCTGGTGGAATGCACGGCAATTTTACTTCTCGATCCCGGCTCTCTGGACAGTGCCTTGATCTCGATAATACCCTCGCCAATTTCGGGAACCTCCAGTTCCAGCAGACGGCGCACCAGTCCCGGATGCGAACGGGAAACCACCAGGTGAACCCCTTTGACCGAATCCGCCACCTCAACGACAAACACCTTATACCGCTCGCCGACCTTATAGTTATCGGCGCGCACCTGCTCGCTGGGCATCAGTACCGACTCGGTATTTTCGATCTCCAGCATGACGTTCCGGCGTTCAATCCGGCGTACCACGGCACTGGCGATGTCGTTTTCACGGTCAGAGTATTCGCTGACCATCTTTTCGCGCTCCGCCTCGTGCATCCGCTGAAACACCACCTGCCGCGCCGTCTGCGCCGCAATTCTGCCAAACGATTTTGGGGTCACCTCAAATTCTGCGGTGTCGCCGACCTCGTACTTATCGTTGATCTTCTTTGCCTCGTCCAGCGAAATCTCGCTCTCGCGATCCTCCACTTCCTCAACAACCTTCTTCCGTGCCACAATCCGAATCGCGCCCGTCTCTTCATCAAATATAACGTGCACATCCTGTGCGGCACCGAAGTGCTTGCGGTATGCCGAAATCAGCGCGCTTTCCAATGCGTCTAAAATCACATCGCGGCTGATTCCCTTTTCTTCCTCAATCAGTTCCAAAGATTCAAATAATTCAGAACTCATTTTTCCACTCATCCCTTTCCCGTATTTTATCACTTATTTTCTAAAACATTCTTCTCGTTTTGATGAAAGCGCCATCCAATTTCCCGTTTCAGAGAAGGATTTTGCGCTCACTCTTTTCCAATACCCGTTGTAAACCGTCTGTTAAAAATCAAAGTGCAGATGCACCACGGTTGTATCGCCCTTTGCGATCTGATAGCGCGTATCGCCCGCAAGCAGTGTTATCGTCTCTCCGTCAAAGCCCTCCAGCGTGCCGGTCAGCTGCTTTGTACCATCGATCGGACGGTACAGACCGACATCTACCGTCTCGCCCAGATAGCGCATAAAATGCGCCGCGGTTTTCAGCTTTCGTTCCACGCCGGGAGATGCCACCTCTAAATAATAGTTGCGGTTGATCGGATCCTCCCGATCCAGCACATCGCTGAGCCGTCTGGATATCGCCTCGCATTCGTCCAAGGTGATCCCTCCATCCTCTTTATCTGCCAAAACCCGCAAATACCAGATGCCGCCCTCTTTGACATATTCCACATCATAGAGATAGCAGCCTTCTTCCTGTACAACAGGCTCTGCCAGATTCCAAACCTTTTGTTCCGTTTTTGAATATGCCATGATAACCTCCGTTTCGCAAAGGAAAAGAGTGAGGTTTCCCTCACTCTTCTGCCTCTCACAATATTACGTACAAATTATAGCACAAAACATCTCATCTGTCAAGCACTAATGAAAAATAGTTAGTGTCAAGTAAAAGTTGGCAAATTTTTCACTGAATTTTTGAACAACTTAAACAGATAGTATTGCAGCGTTTCCGTCACCGTTGACCGTTACTGCGATAAAATGCGTATCACAAACACACC
>CAVGTH010000008.1:0-3811 GCA_963632045.1 Roseburia faecis
ATCTTATCCGCAAAGTCCAAAGCGTCCTCCAGGTTTGTGACAACCTGAGACGGAATCACCGGCTCGCCGATTTCTTCCATGGTGTCTTTAAACATCTGGCGATCCTCTGCCTTATCGATGGTCTCCGGCACTGCGCCGAGCAGCTTGACGCCGTGTTTCTCCAAAAAACCCTCTTTCGCAAGCTGCATGGAAAGGTTCAGCCCGGTCTGACCGCCAAGCGTAGAGAGCAGACTGTCCGGCTTTTCTTTTTTAATGATTCGTTTCACAACCTCCAGCGTCAGCGGCTCTATGTAGATATGATCCGCCATGGCCGCGTCTGTCATAATGGTTGCCGGGTTAGAGTTAATCAAAACAACCTCCAGTCCTTCTTCCTTCAGGGCGCGGCAGGCCTGGGTGCCGGCGTAGTCAAACTCCGCGGCCTGACCGATTACGATAGGGCCTGAACCTATCACCAAAACTTTTTTGATATCCTGATTTAGTGCCATATTCAACTCTCCTGTTATCAAAATTTACCGTCTTTTTTCTTTATTGTAACTTCCGAACACATCCGATACCTCGGTAATCGAGATGAACGCCTCCGGATCCTCCTTTACCACCAATGCGCGCATTTTTGCTATCTGAAAGCGGTTTACCACAAAGTAGATCATGGTCTTATCGGCTGAAGAATAAAACCCCTTTGCCGGCAGCAGGGTGATGCCAAACCCAAACGCGTCCGACAGAGCCCGGCTGATGGTCTCCGGCGTGCTTGTGATGATCGTTGCCGCCTTGGCCTTGTCAAAACCCTCTACGATAAAGTCGATCGTCTTGAGCGCCAGCGTATAGGTAATGATCGAATACAGCGGCAAGATCCAGCTTTGGGTAAGAATACCGACCACGATATAGAGCAGCACGTTATACATCATCACAAAGGTACCGACCGTGATACCGATCCGCTTTGCAAAAATAACCGCCAAAACCTCGATTCCGTCAATGGCGCCGCCGAACCGAATGGTAAGACCGCTGCCAATGCCGGAGATTACGCCGCCGAACACGGCGCAGAGCAGCAGGTCATTGGCCGCAAACGGCGATGCCGTGCTGACATCTACCGGGAAAATATCGGTAATCATAAATGCCGCCAGCGAATAAACCACAACTGCGTAAATCGAGTATATGGTAAATTCAAGCCCCTGCTTTTTTAACCCATATAAAAAGATGGGAAGGTTTAAAACCAGCAGGAAGAACGACAAACTGAGAATCTCCGGCGTGATTTGGCCGAGCAGCATCGATGTACCGGAAATACCGCTGTCAAACAAATGAACCGGCGCCAAAAACATGGTTACGCCAAACGCATTGATGATACCGGCCAGGGTCAGCAGCAAAAAGGTTTTTGCCCTCAAATCCAACTTTTTCTTTGATTTTTTCTCCGCTTGTTCCATCTCCTATCACCTCACAAATTTCATATATCAATACCTTATGCCTGCATGCGGCTTTTCAGACGGGAAGATGCACTTTTATTTTCCCATCAGTTCCATAAACCGATCGAAAAGATAGTCCGTGTCCTTCGGACCGCCGCAGGCCTCCGGGTGAAACTGCACCGAAAACGCCGGCATATTGGTATAGCGAATCCCCTCACAGCTATTGTCGTTGACATTTTCAAACAGCAGCTTAGCGCCGTCCGTCAGCGTATCGCTGCAAACCGCATAGCCGTGATTCTGACTGGTGATATAGACGCGGCCGCTCTGCATATCGCGCACCGGCTGGTTCGCGCCGCGGTGGCCGTACTTTAGCTTTTCGGTTTTTGCCCCGGTGGCAAGCGCCAAAAGCTGGTGTCCGAGACAGATACCAAACATGGGGATCTTCGCCTTAGTCAATTTTTTAAGTTCTGCGATCACGTCCGGGTTATCCGTCGGATCGCCGGGGCCGTTGGATAAAAGGATACCGTCCGGGCGGAAACTTAAAATCTCTTCCGCGGTCGCGGACGACGGCACAATCGTAACCTCGCAGCCGCGCTTTACCAGGGCGCGCACCATATTCTGCTTTGCGCCAAAATCCCACAGCACGACCCGTTTTTTGGGATCGGCGGCAGAAACCGTCTCAACCTCGCTGCGGGTCACCGTTTTCACCGGCGATACGCAGGTATAATTCTTAATCTTTTCAAGCACTTCTTTGGAATACGGCGGTGCCGCTTTGGTAATCATACCGTTCATGGTGCCGCTTTGGCGTATGATACGGGTCAGGCACCTGGTATCGATGCCGCAAAGTCCCGGAATCCCTTTTTGCTTTAAAAAAGTGTCAATATCCCCACCACAACGGAAGTTGGAGGGATGTTGACACCATTCTCTCACAATATAGGCTTGAAGGAAAATACCCCGGCTCTCGAAATCCTCTTCAATCACCCCGTAATTTCCTATTAAGGGAAATGTCTGTACCACAATTTGTCCGCAATAACTTGGATCGGTCAGGGTTTCCAAATACCCCGTCATACCGGTTGTAAAAACAACTTCACCCATCACCTCATCCACGTCTGCGCCAAACGCCTCACCCTGAAAATGAGATCCGTTCTCCAACACTAAGTAAATCGGTTGTGCCATGGAAAAATTTCCTCCTCTATGTTAATTTTGTAATGTCTCGTAATGATCCAGAACCAGCTGCGCAGCGTCCCGGCGGGACATGCGCTGATCCATCGCCAATTTTTCAATATATTTATGGGAAGCCTCTTCCGACATTCCCTCATATTGAATCAACAGACATTTTGCACGGTTCACCAATCGAATATCCCGAATCTGCTTATGCAGCTTTTCCGTCTGCGGCGCGGCCTCCGCCAGCCTTCTGTGCAGTACCAGCATCAAATCCAGCGCATAGCCGAAAAAGGTCTTGCCCATTTCGGAATGAAAGGCAAAAACCCCTTCCATCGCAAGCTTTTGCTGCACATTTTCAAGCTGATATCCTTTTGCGATCACCATCACACCGGCCGTCGTCTTTGCGGCAACCTTTGCAAGGTTGCTGCCGAACTCATCCGGGAGCGGCGACAGAATCAAAACAATCGCAAAAGAATGATCGGACATCATCCGCCAAGCCTCACCGCTGGTTCTGGCATAATAAAATTCCGCTTTGACATGCTCTGACACCAGTCTGGAAAACTGCTCGCGGTACTTTTCATTCTGCGTCACCAGTAAAATGCGTTCCATACCGTCCTCCTCTAAACCAAAAGGAAGGTGTTACGGTAAAAATCCTCGGCACGGTTCTCCGCATGCAGGTATTGCTGCCATTCAACCCTCTTTTTTTGGATATAAAGGTTGGCAACCCGCTCCGGAATCACCTGCCGAACCAACGCACTGGACTCTGCCAGACTGAGCGCCTCTGCCAATGTTTTGGGCAGGCATTCAATCTTGTGATCCTTCACATAATCCTGCGCCTTGTATAAATTCTGATTACAAGGCGGAACCAGCTTACGCTTTTTTTCAATGCCGTCAAGCCCTGCATGAATCAGCAGCGCGAACGCCAGATAAGGATTGCATGCAGAATCGGGAGAGCGCACCTCCATACGGGTGCTTTCTCCGCTGCGGCTCGCCGGAATCCGAATCAGCTGGGAGCGGTTTTGGTGCGACCAGGTAACATACCGCGGCGCCTCCATCGAACCGAGCCGGTCATAGGAATTGGGCAGAGGATTTAAAAACGCCGTAATCTCCGCAATGTGATCCAGGATGCCCTGAATAAAACTCTCCGCATCCTGGGAATGCTGGGGCTGAACCTGAAACAGGTTATGCCCGTTTTTCAGCAAGGACAGATTGATGTGCATTCCGCTTCCGCTATGGTCGGGAAGCGGCTTTGG
>CAVGTH010000008.1:3821-6449 GCA_963632045.1 Roseburia faecis
TAAACGTCACAAAGTTATCAGCCGCAGAAAGCGCGTCCGCATAGCAAAAGTCCACCTCATTTTGTCCGGGGCCGCTCTCGTGATGAGAACTTTCGGGAGAAAGCCCCATTTCTTCCAGGCTCAGACAAATCTCACGCCGGATATTCTCACTTCGGTCAAGCGGCGCAATGTCCGCATAAGAACCGTAATCAAAAGGTTTCAGCGTTGGCATAGCGTTCTCGTCATTTTGAAAGAGGTAAAACTCACATTCCGTACCGATCCGGCACAGATACCCCATCTCCATCGCACGGTCGGACGCCTGTTTTAAAATATTGCGGCTGTCGCCCTCAAAAACAGTGCCGTCCGGGTTTTTTACGGTGCAGTACATCCGCATTACCCGTTCATGCGACGGTCGCCACGGCAAAATCACAACGCTGGAGGAATCAGGCACCAAGAATAAATCCGAGCATTCCACACTGGTAAAGCCCGCAACGGACGAACCGTCAAAGGCAATCCCTTCTTCAAACGCTCTGGGCAGCTGATCCGCCATTATTGCGATATTTTTTTGCACGCCAAACAGATCACAAAAAGAGAGCCGCACAAACTTCACATCGTGCTCTTCTACAAAGTCAAGAATTTCTTCATCGGTATGATTCATGCTCTCTACGCCTCCGTTTCCGCCTTTTTACTTAGTGTACCACAACTTTACGGCAATTTCAACTAAAATTTTCAAATTTTTAGTTTGTGGTATACAATTGCTTATAGGGATTTTTGGTGTTTGGGGTCAGCACATAAAACGGGTGTGCCAATATCTCATCATAATTTTTATCAAAGATGTCGCAAAACTCGCGTAAATACGACGAAATCTCTTCCATATCCGCATCATCTGCAAGGTGCGCCTGCACCTGTGCCGGCAGGTCATGCGGCGGCGTATCACAACGAAGATAAATCTTTCCGCCGTGCATTCCCGTGCCGCAGAAGTTGGAAACCGGAAGCTTTCCCGGATGATCCATGCCGAGCACCACCAAAAGACCGCCGGCTTGGTACTCGCCCAAAAAGCTGCCTGCCGATCCGCCGATGATAATGACCGGCACCTTGTCCTCGTACTGTTTCATATGAATCCCGGTGCGGTAGCCGGAGGATCCCTCGATATAGATTTTTCCGCCGCGCATCGCGTAGCCGGTCGCGTCGCCGGCATTGCCGTAGATGGCAATCATGCCATCGTTCATGGTATCGCCGGTTGCCTCCTGGGTGTTTCCCTTTACGATGATTTTGCTGCCGTCAAGATAGGCGCCCAGCGCGTTGCCGGGTACACCGTGAATGGTGATTTCCTTGCCGGAAAGTCCGCTTGCGATATACCGCTGCCCAATACAGTTTTCGATCTCAATTTCACGATCCTCTGTATTTCGAACCAAATCATTCAGCTGCTTAAAATGCATGCTGCCTGCCGTGATCTTCATACCGGTACCCCTCCTAACAGTTCTTTTCTTTTCGAGTTTGAAAACGCCATCAGCTGCGGATGATCCTTGATTTTATCAAAATCCAGCGTATCGAGCGGTGTTTTCTTTCGGATCATCGCCGTATAAATCCCGGCACGATCCACTTTGCCGATCAAAATATAACCAACCAACCGATTGTCTTTGGTAACCAGCTTTTTATAACCGTCCGCCGTCTTTTTCACATAGGTCTCACCGTCATAGCTGCCGGCCGTCACCATGTGCAATCCAAAGAATCCGATCGCATTCATCGGGATTGCAAAATCGTACTTTTTGCTGCCGCCCGCCATGTTGATTCCGGCACATTCGCCCTGCATATAAGCATTCGGCAAAAGCGCCAGCACCCGCTCCTGTCCCGTTACCACATCATAGCTTTCGGCACAGTCGCCGGCCGCATAAATATCCTCGGCCGTGGTCTTGCAGTCAAGATCGGTCAAAAATCCGCGCACCGTCTTGATTTCGGTGCCGTCAGATAAACTTGTGTTGGCACGCACGCCGACCGCAATCACCACGATATCATAGGGAACCGTGCCGCCGCTCTTCAGCTGTACCGTGCCGTCTGTAAACTTTGCAACACTGTCGGACAGATGAAAGGTGATACCCTTTTTCTCAAGATGCTCCTGCACCGTCTTAGAGCCTTCTGCGTCTAAAATACTGGGCAGAATGCGGTCTGCCAAATCCACAACCGTAATGCTTTTTACCCTGCCGTAGATGCCCTCGGCACATTTTAAACCGATCAGTCCGGCACCGACAATCAAAACACGCTTTGACGGGTCAAGCGCCGCCTCCAGCGCGAGCGCGTCATCCAGCGACATAAAGGTGTAGGCGTCTTTCACGGTGTCAAGCCCATCCATGGGCGGTACAAACGGTGACGAACCGGTCGCCAGCAAAAGCTTATCATATGCAATTTTTTCTCCATCGTCCAAGACAACCGTATGGTCTTTTTCTTCTATTTTTTCCGCACTCTTGCCATACAGTACCTGTACGCCGTTCTTCTGATAAAAATCGTCCGCGCGGTACTTCATCTTCTCGCGATCCGTCTTGCCGCAAAGCAGATAGCTGACCAGCGGACGGGAATATACCGGATGCGGCTCTTTGGAAACCACAACGATTTCGCCCTTTTTGTCCACGCTGCGGATGCCTTCGATACAGC
>CAVGTH010000008.1:6459-8517 GCA_963632045.1 Roseburia faecis
GGAATTTCCAATGATTACATAACGCATCTTCTCACCTCTCTTCAAATACGATTGCCCCGTTCGGGCAATGGCTCACACAGGCAGGCTGACCGCCGGCGCGGTTGACACACAGTTCGCACTTTTGTACCACGCCGTCCTCCGCCGGCATAATCGCGCCGTACGGACATGATAAAACGCAGGTATAGCAGCCCACACATTTTTCCTTTTGATAGCGCACCACGCCGTCCTCTTTATAGAGGGCGCCGGCAATACAGCCTTTGACGCAGTACGGTTCCTCACAGTGCCGGCACGAGACCGCAAAATGTACATCGTCTCCGTCCTCAACCCGAATCCTCGGACGAATAACGACATCTTTCAGCGCAGACGCCATATCCGCCTCACCGGTGGCGGCAAACGCACAATGGTATTCACACAAATGGCACCCCAGGCACCATTCTTCATTGACATAAACCCGTTTCATTGATTCCATCCCCTTCTGATTCGACTTATTCACCGGCATGCTTGATGCCAAGAATCTCCAGTTCCTTCTCGTTAAGACCAACGCCGCGCAACATCAGGCGGTTTCCCTTCAGCGCCTCAATCGAGTTAAGACCCATGCCGCCCATCATCTCCTTGATTTCGTGCGTCCATGCAGAAACAAGGTTCACAAGCCGCTTCGATCCGATATCCGGATTCAGCCGCTTTACCAGATCCGGCCGCTGGGTTGCGATACCCCAGTTACACTTGCCGGTCTGACAGCTGCGGCAAAGGTGGCAGCCCAGAGAGAGCAGCGCCGCCGTTGCGATATAGACGGCGTCGGCACCGAGTGCGATCGCCTTTACAACGTCTGCACTGCTGCGGATCGAACCGCCGCAGACAATGGATACTTCGTCACGGATTCCCTCGTCGCGCAGCCGCTGATCCACGCTGGCAAGCGCAAGTTCAATCGGGATTCCCACGTTATCACGGATTCTGGTCGGCGCCGCGCCGGTACCGCCACGAAAACCGTCAATGGCAATAATGTCCGCACCGCTTCTTGCGATACCGCTTGCGATGGCCGCAACGTTATGCACCGCCGCAACCTTTACGATCACCGGCTTTTGATAGTTGGTCGCCTCTTTTAACGAAAAGACAAGCTGTCTTAAATCCTCAATCGAATAGATATCGTGATGCGGCGCCGGAGAAATCGCGTCCGATCCTTTGGGGATCATACGGGTTCTGGACACGTCGCCGACAATCTTTGCACCGGGCAGATGGCCGCCGATACCCGGCTTTGCGCCCTGACCGATCTTAATCTCAATGGCCGCGCCGGCCTCTAAATAGCCCTTGTGTACGCCGAACCGTCCGGACGCTACCTGTACAATGGTATTTGCGCCGTACTTATAAAAGTCCTCATGCAGGCCGCCCTCACCGGTGTTATAGCAAATTCCAAGTTCCTGTGCGGCACGCGCAAGGCTGGCATGCGCGTTATAGCTGATGGAACCGTACGACATTGCCGAAAACATAATCGGCACCGAAAGCTCCAGTCCCGGCGGCGTGTTCGGTACGATGTTTCCCTTTTCGTCACGCGTAATCTCGCCCGGTCTTTTCCCCAAAAACACTCTGGTCTCCATCGGTTCCCGCAGGGGGTCGATCGACGGGTTGGTAACCTGGGACGCATTGATTAAAATCTTGTCAAAATATACGGGGTACGTATTGGGGTTGCCCATAGAAGAAAGCAGCACGCCGCCGCTGTCTGCCTGGCGGTAAATCTCTGTGATGTTCTGCGCGCTCCAGTTCGCGTTTTCACGGAAGGTATGATCCGTTTTCACGATTTTCAGCGCACGCGTCGGACACAGCGATACGCAGCGGTGACAGTTGACGCACTTTGACTCGTCCGATACCATGCAGTTTAATTTTTCGTCAAACCGGTGCACCTCATTGGCGCACTGTCTCTCACATACCCGGCAGGCGATGCAGCGCTGCGGATTTCGTACCACTTCATACTGCGGATAAATAAAATCGATTGCCATTACAGGACACCTCCATTCAACCGTACGATAACGGGTTCTCCGCCCTTCGGCGACCAAATTTTGTCGG
>CAVGTH010000008.1:8527-9757 GCA_963632045.1 Roseburia faecis
CCTCACTGGCGATATAAAAACGCTCGCCCTTTTCCGCCGCCACCATCGAACGCAGTTTTAACCGATCGTTCAGCGCCATCATGCCGCCCTGAAAGCCGAGCAAGATGGAAAAAGGTCCGGTAATCAGCATACTGGAAAACATGTTGCGAAGATAGGTCAGTCGTTCTTTCTCTTCTTCATCTTTGCGGGCAATGGTTGTCCAGAAAGGCGCCGCAATGACGCTTGCAATCTCTTCTAACGTGAGTTTTTTCCGCCGATGGAGATAGTCGATCATATAGGTAATGACCTCGGTATCAGTTTGCAGTGTACACTTGTAACCAAACATCTCAATATATCTGCGGTTGGCGTCATAGCTGGAAATCTCGCCGTTATGAACGATCGAATAATCCAGCATTGCAAACGGATGCGCACCGCCCCACCAGCCGGGCGTATTCGTCGGATAGCGCCCATGCGCCGTCCAGCAATATCCGGCATACTCGTCCAGGCGGTAAAACTCGCCGACATCCTCCGGAAAACCAACCGCCTTAAAGACACCCATGTTCTTGCCGCTGGAAAAGACGTAAGCGCCGTCGATTTGGGTATTAACCCGAATCACGCTTCTTGCGACAAACTCATCCTCGTCAAGCTGGCTTGCGGCCAGCTTGGTCGGCAGCGGTCTGACAAAATAGCGCCAGATCATCGGCTCATCCGTAATGGCAGCCACCTTTTTGGTCGGAATCTTGGACAGATTCACCATATCAAAATGCCGATCCAAAAAGTGCTCGCATTCTGCCTTTGCCTCCGGCGTATCATAAAAGATGTGCAGCGCGTAATCATCCTTGTTTTGCGGATAGATGCCGTAGCCGGCAAAGCCGCCGCCAAGGCCGTTGGAACGATCGTGCATCACCGCAATCGAATCCACGATCTCCCTGCCGCAGACTCTCTCCCCGTCCTTTGCAAATATTCCGGAAATCGCACACCCGGACGGAATCCGGATTTGACCCTCTCGTAACATATGCATCCTTCCTTTCCCATGAATTTCATAATAAAAAGGCGTCCATAAAAAGACACTGAAAAAAATGCCTTTTTATGAACGCCTTTGTTCATTGCCAAACATTATACAAGAAAAATTTTAAATTGTCAATACCCGATTGCAAATTTTTTCAAATTTCTCTTTTTTTCTTCTTTTTGGGCTTTGTCTATATATTATCAGTATCTTTTCCGGCCGAAAAAAATTTTTTGAAAAATTTT
>CAVGTH010000008.1:9767-14487 GCA_963632045.1 Roseburia faecis
TTGACAAATGCATAAAGGGGAGTTATAATGCAAACAAATCAGCAAAGGCGCTGCAATAGGGTGACACCCCTTTTGCAGCGTTTTTTCTTTTTTAATTTATTTTTGAAAGGATGATCTAAATGAGTAAGACCATGATTCCAAGCGATTACTGCACATCGCTAGGGCTGTATCAGACGCAGGCTGCGATTGATTTGATTAAAAAGGAGTTTCAGAAAAATCTTTCTCAGGCATTAAACCTCAAACGTGTGACGGCCCCGCTGTTCGTTGACCCCTCTACCGGAATCAATGATGACCTAAACGGTGTGGAACGTCCGGTCACCTTTGACATCCCGGAACTTGGCGGAGCATGTGCGCAGGTTGTGCATTCCCTTGCAAAGTGGAAGCGCAACGCACTGTATCAATACGGCTTTTCTGCCGGCGAAGGTCTTTATACCGATATGAACGCCATTCGCCGCGACGAGGAACTCTCCAACCTCCACTCGATCTATGTTGACCAGTGGGATTGGGAGAAAATCATTACCAAAGAACAGAGAAACGAGCAATTCTTAAAGGAGACGGTAACCGCGATTGTCGGCGCCATCTGTGACACCTTGGATACGGTAAAAGAGGTTTATCCGCAGATTCCGGTTTCCCTGTCCCGTGACATTACCTTTATCACAACCCAGGAGCTGGAGGATCTCTATCCGGATCTGCCGCCGAAACAGAGAGAGAACGTCTTTTTGACCGAGCATCCGACCGTATTTTTGATGAAGATCGGCGATCTGCTGGCATCCGGCCAGAAGCATGACGGACGTGCTCCGGACTACGATGACTGGAGCCTCAACGGCGATATCATCTTCTACAACAAGGTTTTAGACTGTGCGTTTGAGGTTTCTTCTATGGGAATCCGCGTTGATGCAAAATCAATGGCAAGCCAGCTGAAGAAAGAGGGCTGCGAGGCCAGAGCCGAACTGCCTTTCCACAAAAAGGTTTTGGACGGCACCTTGCCGCTGACCATGGGCGGCGGTATCGGACAGTCCAGAATTTGTATGCTGCTGCTTGGCAAAGCGCACATCGGCGAAGTACAGGTTTCTCTGTGGGATGAGGACACCAAAAAGGCTTGCGCCGACGCCGGGATTCCTTTACTGTAATCCTTAGCGAACAACCCGAAATTTATGCAAAGGAGTGTTTATCTTGATGAAAAATGTACCTGAGTTATTTGGCAGTCTGGTATTTAATAATGAGGTCATGAAAGAGCGGCTTCCGAAGGACACCTATAAGGCGCTGCGCCGCACCATTGACATGGGAAAGAGTCTGGATCGTTCCATTGCCGACGTTGTGGCAAACGCCATGAAGGACTGGGCGATTGAAAAGGGCGCGACCCATTTTACGCATTGGTTCCAGCCGATGACCGGCGTAACCGCCGAAAAGCACGACAGTTTTATTACACCGGACGGTGACAACGGCGTAATTATGGAGTTTTCCGGAAAAGAACTGGTAAAAGGAGAGCCGGACGCATCCAGCTTTCCGTCCGGCGGTTTGCGTGCCACCTTTGAGGCGCGCGGCTATACCGCGTGGGATCCGACCTCGTATGCGTTTATCAAAGATGATATCCTTTGCATTCCGACTGCCTTCTGCTCCTACGGCGGAGAGGCACTGGACAAAAAGACACCGCTGCTCCGTTCGATGGAGGCACTCAGCCGCGAGGCAATGCGGATTTTAAAATTATTCGGCAACAAGACGGCCAGCCGTGTTTTAACCACCGTAGGCCCGGAGCAGGAATACTTTTTGATCGACAAGGCGCTTTATTTAAAGCGTAAGGATCTTGTCTACACCGGCCGTACCCTGTTCGGCGCAACGCCGCCAAAGGGTCAGGAACTGGAGGATCACTATTTCGGCGTGCTGCGTCCCAGAGTTTCCGCATTCATGAAGGAACTGGACGAAGAACTCTGGAAACTTGGTATCTACGCAAAAACCAAGCATAACGAGGTTGCGCCGGCACAGCATGAACTTGCCCCCATCTTTACTACCACGAATATCGCCTCCGACCACAATCAGCTCACCATGGAGTTGATGCAAAAGATTGCGGACAAGCACGGCCTGGTATGCCTGCTCCACGAAAAGCCCTTTGAGGGAATCAACGGCAGCGGTAAGCATAACAACTGGTCGATCTCGACCGATACCGGCGTCAATTTGTTAGAGCCGGGCGAATCCCCCCAGGATAATGCACAGTTCCTGCTCTTCCTCTGCGCCGTGATTAAGGCCGTGGACGAGTATCAGGATTTGCTCCGTATCTCGGCCGCCAGCGCCGGAAACGATCACCGTCTCGGCGCAAACGAAGCGCCGCCGGCCATCGTATCTGTCTTTCTCGGCGATCAGCTGACCGAGATTTTGGAATCCATCCGCGACGGCAAGCCGTATTCGCAAAAGGAAGCTTCCGAGATGAAGATCGGCGTACATACGCTGCCGCGTTTTCCGAAGGATACCACCGACCGAAACCGTACTTCTCCCTTTGCCTTCACCGGCAATAAATTTGAGTTCCGTATGCTGGGTTCTGCTTTCTCAATTTCCGGCCCGAATGTGATCTTAAACACCATTGTTTCGGAGGAACTCTCTCAGTTTGCGGATGAACTGGAATCTGCCGCTGACTTTACGAGTGCGCTTGACACCCTGGTAAAACGCGAATTAAAGGCGCACAGCCGTATCGTCTTTAACGGAAACAGCTATTCGAGCGAGTGGCCGATTGAGGCAGAAAAGCGCGGTTTGCTGAATTTGAGAACAACCCCGGACGCACTGCCCTACTTCATATCGGATAAGAACGTTGCACTCTTTACCAAGCACAAGGTATTTACCAAGGCAGAGCTCTTCTCGCGCTATGAAATTTTGCTTGAAAACTATGTCAAGGTGCTGGATATCGAGGCAAAGACCATGGTGCGCATGGTGCGCAAAAATGTGATCCCGGCTGCGTTCTCTTACAGCCGTTCGCTGGCCGATACCGCGCTCAGCATGAAGTCGGTATCCCCGGATTTGTCCACCGCGGCAGAGAGCGCAATGCTCGCTACAATGTCGGAACTGTCCGCACAGCTTTATGAACGCAACACAGCCCTAGAAAAGACATTGTATGAGGCACGCGCGGTTGAGGATTTAAAGGAACGCGCCCTCGCTTACGCTTATCAGGTGGTTCCGGCCATGGAGACGCTACGTGCTGCGGTTGATAAGACCGAAGTCAACTGCGCAAAGACCTACTGGCCTTATCCGACCTACGGCGAGATGCTGACCAGCGTATAACGGGAGTTATGTTTGCCTTGGCATACTTGAAATCTTCCTTTCCCAAACTTCCCTTTTTCGACGTGTCAAGGCAGACTTCTCTATAAAACACAGAACGCCTCGGTTTTCCGGGGCGTTTTGTGTTGAACAAACATTGACACATCTTTCCCGTTATTGTATACTACATAATAAGTCCAACAGAAAGTGAGGCATCCTTTTATGTATGATACCATCGAAATCGGAATCCGGGCGCACGACCTGCCGGCAGCCACACCGGCAGAACTTTTATCCTGCACCCAAAAACTTGGGATTTCCTATGTACAGCTGGCGCCGCGCAAATCTTTTTCACAGATTTCGTGGTCCTCTTCCACCTTTAGTCCCGGACTTGCCGCAAAAATCAGAAAAGACCTCGGCGATCTGCGCATTTCCGTACTTGGCTCCTATATCGATCTGCTTGCAGAGGGCGACGCACGCGCGGAGCAGAAGGCTATTTTTGAACAAAACATGCTGTTTGCCAAGTACTTAGGCGCCGGCGTGATCGGCACGGAAACCGGAATGAGCGATCACAGCGAGGCGGACTTTCAAAAGGTGCTGCAGTTTGTCGGCGAGTTGGTTCGTGACGCAGAAAAACTCGGCGTCATCGTTGCCGTAGAGGGCGTATGGTGTCACACCATTCATTCGCCCCACGTGATGAAACGCCTGCTCGACGCCATCGATTCGCCAAATTTGATGACGATTTTTGACCCGGTTAACTTTATCAATACGGAAAATTATCAAAGCCAGGACGAGATCATCAAGCAGCCCTTTTTGCTTTATCCCGAAAAGATTGCCGCAATCCACCTGAAAGATTTTACTGTCAAAGACGGCGGCGTTGTAGGCGCAAGACCCGGAAACGGAATGCTGCACACCGATTTACTGCTTGACTGCATCAAGCAGTATAAGCCCGGCCTGGATATCTTAATGGAAGAGAGCAGTATTGACGGATTTAAAGCCGAGTGCGACTATGTGCTGCGCTGCGCGAAATAGCAAGATACGGAGGGGTTTTTATGGATATCACCGATTCTCGCATTGACGGCGGAAAAGCCTTTGACTGGGGAAGAACCTCTAATGATTACGCGAAATTCCGCGACATTTATCCGCCGGAATTTTATGATAAAATCATCAGCCGCGGTCTGTGCGTCAAAGGGCAGACCGTTTTGGACATCGGCACCGGAACCGGCGTACTGCCGCGCAATCTATCCCCTTACGGCGCAAAATGGTTTGCCGCCGACATCTCAGAGAACCAAATTGCATACGCAAAATCCCTCTCGGACGGCAAAGACATTCACTATCTTGTCTCTTCCGCAGAGGATCTGGACTTCCCGGATGAGCGCTTTGACGTCATTACCGCCTGCCAGTGTTTTTGGTATTTTCAGCATGAGACGGTTGCGCCAAGGCTTTGGCGCATGTTAAAACCCGGCGGAATCTTTTTAAT
>CAVGTH010000008.1:14497-15652 GCA_963632045.1 Roseburia faecis
GTTTGAAGATCGGATTGCCGGCGAGAGTGAACGCCTGGTGCTTCGGTACAGCCCGAATTGGAGCGGCGCCGGCGAGACAGCGCACCCGATCGCCGTCCCGGATTGCTATAAAAAACAGTTTGACCTGATTCATCATGAGGAATATCGGCTAAACGTACCCTTTACAAGGGAGAGTTGGAACGGCAGAATGAAAGCCTGCCGCGGTATCGGCGCATCGCTGAACCCGGATGCGATTGCCGCCTGGGAGGCGGAGCACTGCGCATTGCTTGAAACCATCGCACCGGAATCCTTTTCGGTTTTGCACTATGCCGCAATGGCAGAACTTAAAAAGAGGATGTGACGATCACATCCTCTTTTCATCTTTAATCGTGCAAAATCTTGCTCTTTTCAAAAATTTTAATCAGTACAACGCCGAGGATCAGTCCGGCAAGACCCTGGATTGCATTGGCCGGGATATTGACAAGCGACGGCGCAAATCCGTACAGTACGCCCTCAAAGAGCAAATAGCCCAGTACCATAAACAGTTCTGCCAAAATGCCGCTGATGATTCGAGACGGCAGTGCAGGCAGCCCCTTTTGAAACCAAGCAAATCCGAAATAGGCGATCAGTGCCATGATTCCTTTAATCAAAAACGTTGCCGGCGCGTAGGTCACATAGCAGGAAAACAAATCCGCCAGTGCAGAACCGATCCCGGCGGCAAGAAATCCGTACACCGGTGATAAAATCCATCCGGAAAGCAGAACTACGCAGTCCCCTAAATTCAAATACCCCTTCAGCGGAGAAGGAATTTTCACGATCATGGTTGCGACGCACACCAGTGCGGCCAGCATCGCCGCCATCACGATTTTTTGTGTTTTTGTTTTCATTTGATTTCGCCCCTTTACAAATTGTTATCGGTATGGTATCATATAACTGAACATATTACAATTACCAAAAAAGGAGTTTTGTATATAACCAGATGAGATACGCGATTCAAAACCATACCGGGCAGAGCGCCTATATGCAGCTTTATCTGCAAATCCGCACCGACATCATTCACGGCGTCTACCAATACGGGGATAAGCTGCCCTCCAAGCGCACTTTGGCAGAAGAAACCTTTACCAGCGTGATTACTGTGGAGCACGCCTATGAAATCCTGTGCGACGAGGGCTATAT
>CAVGTH010000008.1:15662-16232 GCA_963632045.1 Roseburia faecis
GCTACTTTGTGACCTACCGGAGGGATCATTTTGTACCGATCGCCGATGCACCGCCGGTATTTTCGGCGGCGCCTGCCGCACATTCGCACCATGAGGACGAGTTCCCTTTTTCGGTCTTTGCCAAAACGATGCGCAATGTCATCAGTAAATACGGCGAGCAAATTTTTATCAAGCCGCCAAGCCAGGGCAGCCTTGAACTGCGGACGGCCATCTCCCACTATCTTGCACGCGGAAAGGGGATGCAGGTTGACACCGACCAAATCATCATCGGCTCCGGTGCGGAATATCTGTACGGTCTTATCGTTCAGTTTTTGGGGCGCGGTCTTATCTATGCGCTGGAGGATCCCTCGTACGAAAAAATTCTTTCGGTTTACAAGGCCAACGGCGCAGAATGTGATCTATTAAAGCTTGGCAGCGACGGCATTATAACGTCCGCACTGCGCCAAACACGCGCCAAGGTGTTGCACATCACGCCGTTTCAGAGCTTTCCGAGCGGCGTTACCGCAAGCGCGTCCAAACGGAACGAATATATCCAGTGGGCGCTGCGGCGCGGCGGCATGATTATTGAGG
>CAVGTH010000008.1:16261-21600 GCA_963632045.1 Roseburia faecis
TTCGTTAGAGCCGCTGCGCAGCGTGATCTACATCAACACCTTCAGCAAGACCATTGCGCCTTCGATGCGAATCGGGTACATGGTTCTGCCCAAAACGCGCGTTGCCGAATTCCAGGAGAAAATGGGGTTTTATTCCTGCACGGTTCCGATGTTTGAGCAGTATGTTCTGGCGGAATTCATCAATCATGGGGATTTTGAACGGCATATTAACCGTATCCGCCGAAAGCGTCGCCAGGCGCTCAAAGGGCGATAAAAAAGACAGGCCGCCGGCCTGTCTATTCTTTTTTTGGTGTTATAAAATCCGAAACTTTTCTGCAATGGTCTTTGCCTCGCTTAGGATAAAGTATTGCCTGCCCTCTTGCTGCCTTGATAACCTTTTGGAAAAACGCTTTATTTCCCGATGGCTTCACACATTCCAGCGGCGGCAGAACCGCAGCGCCGTATGCGCTGATACTGCGTACAAAACCGTACTCCGACGCAATTTGCAGTGCGGTCTGTATGTCGCCCGAAAAGCCGTCGTCCTGCTTTTTATATTTCGCGATGGCAGCAATCACCTTGAAAGAAATCATGTCAATATACCGTCCGCAGCGTTCGCAGTACGGCTCTAAGGGCGAGAGCGTCAGCAAGGCGCCCTCGGCATCGCCGAGCGCAAGTTCCGCAAGCGCCTCGGTTAGATACTGATACCGTTTCATCACCTTAAAATTCAGTGCGTCCCGCGTTGCCTTGGTGTGGTACCATCTCTCCACTTCCTCCATCTCACCGCTCTTTAGTGCGATACGGCAGAGTATCGCGTCAATGTTTGGCATAAACCGCGTGTTGCCGCACTCTAAAAACCGTCTTTTTAAGGCAACCAGCGAACTTTTCGCATCCTGCGGCCGCCCGACGTCCATCTGGCTGCGCACAAGCAGCCCTACCAGCGCAAATTCGATATCCGGCGTGACGCGGTTTTGAATCTCACTCAGCTTAGACACCAGCGCCAGCATCTTTCCCGAAATGTCCTCGCCCTTCTCAAACTTGCTCTCTGCGATGGCACAATCGGCAAGTCCAACGCCATCCTTGCCGAGAACGGCCTCTACCGGGTTTCGCATGGTCGCATACAAAAGATCATCGATTTTACTCCACGGCGAAAAATCCTTTCCTCCGTTCATAATGCTTGGCAGCGTACTGGTTACGGAAAACGGGGGTCAGCCGGCTCTTTGCCTCTTTGGCCGCCGCGTCGGTTTTTTTGCGCACCGAAAAAACTGTTCCAGTTCGCGATACCACCGCTCCGAATCGTCATAATCGCCGCGCAGCGCACAAAGCATACTCTTGCCCTGCATCAGCGACGGACTTTCTTTTACGATCTGATCCGACAGGGACACTTTGTTTCCAGATCAAAAAGTCGCGGAAAATCGGCCAAAAATGGTACTCGTCCGCATGATCAAACCGCAGCATCCGCGTGTTTTGCAAAAGCTTCGCAAGCAGCCGTCCGGCGCCGGTGTCGCCGCTCACCATTTTCGCAAGTTCGGTATCAAATTTTTCAAACGGTGCGAGTTCTAACAAAAACTGTCTCATCGGCATTTCAAACCGATGATAGACCATCTCGTCATAGTACAGATAGATCTGATAGGTCACCTGCTCTAACAATTTGATATCATAGCTGCCGTTTTCTTTGATGCATTCGCTAAGCAGTGCCATCGCCCGGGGATAGCCGAGCTTCGCATGCATCAGCGACTGCAATTCGGTCTCCTTGAGCATAACACCGCATTTTTCTAAAAATTCCGATGCCAGCGCCTTGTCAAAAAACATCCCCTCCGCTTCGACCTTTACCAAAAGCCCGGAAAGCTGATACGGAATCAGCGTTGCAGCAGCTGCAAACCCTCGATCAGCAAAACGTCCCACGGATCCCGGCTCGATAACGCCGAAACGTCAATTTCATCGGCTCTCTTTTCCAAAACGCGTTTGCCGCTTTTTTTCAGCAATTACCTGGCAACCGTTGTTTTTCCGAATCCGCACGGGGCGCTGAACACCATAATCCGGCCATTTTCCATGAATTCCTGAAACTTTTTACGAATTTTCTCTTTGATTACGACCGCCTGTTTCAACGTACGCACTTCCCCGTCCATCTGATGATCCACCAATAGGATTCCTTATTATTATCATACCAAAAGAATCTGCGGACGGCTTTTCAAAGTATGATACGCGAAATCATCCCATGCGTAAACATTTTATTTTCTGCCCTCTTTTTTCTCCTGTATTTTAGAGACAAAGTATAGCGAGACCGCATCCGGCGTGATTTTGGACAGCACGCGCAAAAAGCGAACCGCAAGCGGACAGGAGATGATCCTCTTTTTTTGAAACATGCCTTTCACCGCGCACCGCGCCGCCTCTTTGGCGCTGATCCCCCTCAGCGCAAACCGAACCCCTGCGACATCGTTAAATTCCGTATTCACGGGGCCTGGACAAAACACCGAAATCGAAACCGCGTTTTTATGCCGTTTTTGTTCCTGATAAAGCGCCTCGGAAAGCCGCAGCACATACGCCTTGGAGGCATAATAGGAGGAAAACTTGGGGCCGGGAAAAAATGACGCCACGGACGCAATGTTTAACACATAGCCGCTGCTACGCTGCAAAAACCGCTTCCAATAATGCTTTGTCAGAATATGGAGCGCCGTAATATTGACATCAATCAGAGAAAGCTCGGCGTCAAGCGCCGTCTGATCGAACTCACCGAACACGCCAAACCCGGCACCGTTTACCAAAACGTCCACATCACCGGCCGCATCGATCAGCGCAAAGCAGTCCTCTCTTTTGGTAAGGTCGGCCGGAATGATTTTTGACGGATTTTGAAGGCGCTTTGCCAAAGCCTCCAGCCGCTCTCTGCGGCGCGCGGTTAAAATCACCTCATACCCCATACTGTCCAGCAGCAGGGCAATTTCCGCCCCGATGCCGGAGCTTGCGCCGGTCACCAATGCTCTCATACAGCTTTCCTCCTCGTCTCTGTTTCTCTTTTTTCACCCGTCCGAAACGCAAGGCGCAGCATCAAAATCTCGCTGTTGGTTCCGACGCGCATCTGCGGCCCCCACGCACCGACCCCGGAGGTCACACACGAATACAAGGTTCCACCGTCCGCACGCGGCACCGCGCGAATCCCGTAGGGGTTCTTCCAAAGCAACTTCATGAGCAAATTCATCGGAAACAACTGTCCGTTGTGCGTGTGTCCCGATACCACAAGATCGGCGCCGCACTCCGCCAGCTTTTCAAGTCCGCACGGCTGATGATCGATCACAAAAATCGGCATTTCCTTTTTCAGTCCGTCAAGCAGCGCTGCCTCCGACGCGCGGCAGCGGCCGGTCTTTGCCGCGTGCTCACTGTCATCCCGTCCGACAAGATAGAAGGACTGCAAAACCGGTACAGCGCGATCCTCCAGCAGAGTGACCCCGGATTCCTTTAAAAACGCCGCAAAGCGCGGCTCCGGTTCCGCCGCCTTGGCATCAAACGTAAACCCGGACAGGATCGTCTCTGCCGTGTCGTGATTGCCCCAGACCGCATAGGTGCCGCAGCGGCTTTTCAGACCGCGAAGCGCCTTTTGGGTGGCCTTTGGGTCTTTGAGCATGTCATAATCATTATCAAAAATATCGCCGGCGAAAATCACCAAATCCGGCTGCATCGCGTTGATCTTTTTCACCATTTGCTGCGCAAACGCCGCGCCTCTGCCGCAGCCGAAATGAAGGTCTGAGACCACGGCGACCGAAAGATCTCCGATACTGCACGGCTTGCCGATCACAATTTTTTCGGTCCGGACGCGAATCTTTGCCGCGTGACGGATTCCGAAAAGTACCATCGCAAGCGCCGCCAGAATCGCATAGCCGGCGCTGCAATGAAACAGCTTTTGAACCGTCCCATTGTGCACCGCGTGCGCAAAAAAACTGCAAACGGCAATCCATATCGGCCAGGATAGCAGGGCATAGAGCAAAAAGCCGAACCAATACCCCTCGATGCACCGAAAAATCCGGCGCAGTGCGGTTCTTCTTGCAAGATATGCGGCAAGCGGCGAAAGAGTCCCAAAAAGGTACGCCGCGCCAAGCAAAAAAGCCGCCGCCTGCATCCAGGGCGCGGAAAGAAAGGCAGACACCTGGCGCAGCAGGCAATAAAGAAACGCCACATTGATTAGCAGATAAAACGGTGCAAGTATCATCGCGCCCATAAAATGCCGCCCTCCTCTTTCGCTTATTCTTCGTATATTTTCGTATATTCTTCGCTTATTCTTTCATTTGATACAGGGTAGAATTAAGCCGCTTTTTCTTCCTTGGCGATCTGCCGCGTGAGTTTGAAAATCTCGATTCCGATCACAAGCACCACGACTGCACCCGTCGCCAAATCCGCAATCAGTCCGGCATAGAGCACACCGTCCAATCCCATAAACCGCGGCAGAATAAACAATAACGGAATCAAAAGCAAAACCTGGCGCAGGGTGGACATAAAATTCGCCTTAAGCGGCTGCCCGGTTGCCTGAAAATAGTTGGTCGTCACAATCTGGGCGCCGGCAAAAAAGATGCCGCCCAAAAAGATGCGCATGCTGCGCACCGCAAAGTCCATAAATGTTTGATTTTCCTTTCCGAACAAAAGCAGAATCTGTTCCGGGATGGTCTCACATAAAATCCAGCCCAAAACCGTCACCGAGACCGACACGCAAAGCGCCAAAAGATAGGCGCTGCGCACCCTTTTCAGCTGCCGCGCGCCGCGGTTATAGCCGAGGATCGGCTGGCTTCCCACGCCGATACCGATACAGATTGAAATAATAATCATGCTGATCTTCATGACAATGCCCATGGCGCTCAGCGCGATATCGCCGCCGACCTCACTTTGGTTTCCGTAGGTCACCAAAACGTTGTTCAGCACGATATTGAGCACCGTTGACGCCAGCTGCAGCACGCAGCTGGATATGCCGAGAATGGACATATTGCGGCAGATGCCGGCGTTTAGCCGCATGGTACGCCGATGAAGGCGCATCTTGCTCTTTTTGGTAAAGTACACCACCAGGATAACCGCGCTGACCACCTGAGAGATTGCCGTCGCGATGGCCGCGCCTGCCACATCCCAGTGGAACACGAAAATAAAAAGCGGATCGAGTACCACATTCAAAAGCGCACCGACCACGATACTGTACATCGAAAGGTTGGGGTTTCCGTCCGTTCTTGCCATATTGGACATGGACACACCCAGAACATTAAAGGGCGCGGCAAGCAAGATGATTGAGGTATACTGTTTGGCGTATTCCAGCGTATTTTCGCTCGCGCCGAACATTTTTACCAGCGGATCCAAACAAAAAAGCCCCGCGATCGCCAAAACCACACCCG
>CAVGTH010000008.1:21683-32346 GCA_963632045.1 Roseburia faecis
GAGATAGCCCACGCCGCGGCCGATAAAAATCTGGTCGACGATATTATAAATCGCATTCACCAGCATGCCGACCACCGACGGCAGCGCAAACCGGAGCAGCAATGCTCCGATCGGCGCATATCCTAAAGGATTGATGACTTTTTGCTGCTTACTATCCATGAAATTCTCCTTTTTTTCTGTCGTAATCTAGTGTAATCTGTAATCTGGTGCAGTCTATCGCGTTCTATCGGCATTTAGCCCTCGCACGCTTTATCCGCGCAGCGCATCACCAGCACGGTTCCGCCCGGCGCAAAACGAATTTCGGCTATATCTCCGCCGTCAAACTGGTTGCTGGATGCCTGCACGCAGTCGCAGCGCAGGGTCATGCCCTCGGCCTCATACTTTAAGCCGTGTACGCAAAAGTCTTTGACGTCGCCGCCAAACGGAAAAAAGGAAATATACTTTTTCTCGTTCGGATAAAGCACAAAGGGCGCGTTCTCCATCCAGATTTCCTGTGTGCCGCTCACCATCCGCATGCGGACGCCGCGGCGAAGTGCCTGGTACATCAGGCAATAATGCGAATACTCATGATCCCGGCGGCCGCCGAGTCCGCCCAGCAGCAGTACCTCATCGTAGCCGTTTTCTATCGCAAAGTCCAGGCATAAATTGGTATCGGTTTCATCCTTTTCTGCCGGAAAAATCCGATGCCGAATTTCATCCGGGTACGATTCGATCCCGGAATCCAAATCACCGATAATCATATCGGGCGTAATGCCGAGCCGCAGCGCGTGACGAAAGCCGCCGTCCGCGCACAGGATAAAATCGCTGACTGCCGTATTCCGCCTTCCAGACGCGGTCGGTGTCCATATCGCCGCCGCCAAATATAATACAACGTTTCACGAGAGCACCGCCCCGGCAATATCGGTCAGGTTTTTGACGGCCTTTGCCGCGTCATCTGCGCCAAAAACCGACGAGCCTGCCACTAAAATATTGGCGCCGGCCGCCACCGGCATCGCGATGGTTTTTGCGCTGATGCCGCCGTCCACCTCAATGTCCATGGACGGATTTTCGATATCCGCCATGCTGCGCAGCGCACGGATTTTTTCATTGACCGCCTCAATATAGGACTGGCCGCCAAAGCCCGGCTCAACGCTCATTACCAGCGCGAGTTCATAGTGCGATAGTATTCCCTCTAAAACGCTGACCGCCGTTTTCGGCTTCACCGAAATTCCGGCGCGGATTTTAAAGCTATGGATTTGCTCGGATAAGCGAATCATGCCGGCTCTGTCCCCGGCTGCCTCGCTATGTACGGTGATTAAATCCGCACCGGCCTTTGCAAAGGCCTCAATATAATTTTGCGGCTCGCTCAGCATCAGGTGCACGTCAAAAAACATCTTGCTGCGCTTTCGCAGGGACTGCACCACATGCGGCGAATAACTCAGATTCGGCACAAAGTGCCCGTCCATAATGTCAATATGCAAATAGGTACAGCCGGCACGCTCGACCTTTTCGACCTCTTCACAAAGCCTTCCGGCGTCCGCCGCCAGAATTGACGGGGCAATTTCGATCTTCATGATATCCTCACTTTCTTTGCTGCATCTCCTGCAGCAATCTGCAATAGCTTTCATGTCTTGACGGGGCGATTTTGCCGTCTTTTAGCGCTGCCAGCACGCTGCAGCCCTTCTCCACCGTATGGCTGCAATCCCGAAACCGGCACGTCCCAAGATACGGGACAAACTCCCGAAACAGCGGCGCGTAGTCCGCAATCGCAAGAAGCGACATATCGAGGCTTCCGAACCCCGGCGTATCCATGATATAGCCGCCGCCCGGAATCTGCGCAAGTTCGGTATGCCGCGTGGTATGCTTGCCGCGTTCCACACGCTGGCTGACCGCGCCGGTCGCAAAGGCCTCACGCTCAAAAATCCGATTTAAAAGGCTGGATTTTCCCACGCCGGAATTCCCGGCAAACACCGTGATCTGATCGCGCAGCAGCTCTTTTAGCTGCGGCACGTTCTCGCCCGTCTCGGCACTGAGATACAGCGTGGTAAACCCGGCCGACCGATAGATTTCGGCGTAGGCGTCCGCGCTCTCTAAATCCGCCTTATTCCAGCACAGAATCGGTTTGATTTCCTCATGTTCCGCCGCCGCAATCAGTTTATCCAAAAGATAGAGATTGGGCTTTGGATTTGCCACCGCCGCGACAATGGCGATCTGGGTCACGTTGGCAACGGGCGGTCGCAGCAGAGCGTTTTTTCGCGGCAGAATCTCATCCACCGACCCGGATGCTGCGCGCGGATCATAGCTGATCTTTACCATATCGCCGACCAGCGGCGTCTGTTTTTCCTTACGGAAGATGCCGCGTGCACGGCACTCTAATACGCCGTCGGCGGTATCTACATAGTAGAAACCGCCGATTCCTTTTACAATTCTTCCCTGATATTCCATCTTTTAGTCTCCGATTCCGGGCGCAGCCGCATCGGTCTGACCGCCGGAGGTTTGATTACCGCCACCGGACGTGCCGGTATTGCTCTCTGACGGAGTCTTGGTCGGCGCGGTGGTCTTAGCCGGCTTTTCCGTGGGTTCTGCCTCTTCTTCCGGCTCCTTGGTCGGCTTTTCGGTCGCCTTTGGCTTTTCGGTCGCAGCCGATGAAGCCGTTGCGGTCGCTGCTGCCGACGCCGTTTCCTTTGCGGCGTCCGCACCCTTGCTGACATACAGCGTCACAAGGCCGCCCTGAGAAATTGCCGATCCGGCAACCGGTTCCTGGGCAAAGACATGACCCTTTTCAACCGAATCACTGGCCTGTTCAATCACATTGACCTGGAATCCGCCGGATTTAAGCGATGCCTGCGCCGCAGCGCTCTCCATGCCGACATAGTTTTCCATGTTTGAGGCGTTGCTCCCGGCGCTGACTACAACGTAGATCACAAGGTCTGCGCGTTTTTGCACTTTTTTCCCGGCCTCCGGGGACTGTTCTAAGATTGCGCCGACTGCCTTGTCGCTCTGACGCTCCGACTTCTTGACAATGCTGAAATCGTCTTTATACTGCCGCTGCGCTTTTTCTAAATCCATATCAATCAGGTTCGGAATTTCAATCTTATCACCGCCGCCGATGAAACCGAAGCCGCCCGTCATGGCAACAAAGGCACAACCGAGCAGGGCAACCACCAAAACGGCTGCAAGAATCGCAATCCATGTGATTCTGCGTTCTTTTTTCTTTTGTTCCCGTTTTCTTCTGCGTTCGCTGATCTCTCTCAGTTCCCTCTCCTCCGTTTCTTTCTCCGTCTTTGCGGCTTTCTTTTTCTCTTTGGTTCCGCTCTTTGCCGGCGTTTTTTTCTTTTTGGTTTGATACTGCACAATTGCCTGATCGTCAATCGGATCGATTTTAATGGTAGAATCCATATCCTCGGTGGCCTCTTTCGGCGGCACGGGCGCCTTTTCCGAAACGTCACAGTTCGGGTTATCCAAAACGCGGTTGATATCGTCTAAAAACGCCTCTGCGGTGGCATAACGCCGGCTCTGTTCCTTCTCCATTGCACGCAGCGTCACCTTTTCCATCGCCGGCGGAATATCCGGATTCCATTCGCGCAGGGGCTTTGGCGCCTCCTGGATATGCTTGATGGCAACCGCAACCGGGCTTTCGTCCGTAAACGGCAGCTTGCCGGTCAGCATCTCGTATAGCACAACGCCCAAAGAATAGATATCGGTGCGCTGGTCGGTATAGCCGCCGCGTGCCTGTTCCGGGGACAGGTAATGCACTGTGCCGATCGCGTGACCGCCCATGGTCATGGTCGCCTGGGTGGACGCCCTGGCAATCCCGAAATCGGTCACCTTCAGCACACCCTCTTTCGTCATGATGATGTTTTGCGGTTTAATGTCTCTGTGTACCACATTGGCTCTGTGGGCGGCAGCAAGGCCTTCACAGATCTGCGCGGCAAACCCTGCCGCCTCACGCCAAGGAAGACAGCCCTTTTCGGCGATGTATTCCTTCAGCGTAATTCCCTCGATATATTCCATGACGATATAATAAAGACCGCTCTCAAATCCCACGTCATAGATAGATACCACATGGGGGTTCGAAATGCAGGCCGCCGCCTGTGCCTCGACATTAAAGCGGCGCACAAATTCTTTATCATCCTTAAATTCTTCTTTTAAAACCTTGATGGCAACCCAGCGGTTCAGCAGGTTGCACCACGCTTTATAGACTTGTGCCATGCCGCCTTTTCCGATTTCGGCGCGGATTTCATAGCGGTCTGCCAAAACTTTTCCTACTAAGTTCATGTTTTATCCCTCCTGTGCGAAACGAATACAAATCGCGGTGATATTATCCCGGCCGCCGCGTTCATTGGCCGCGTCAATCAGTGCCGTCACCGTCTGTTTTGCATCCGCATCCTGTTCCAGTATCGAAAGAATCTCCGTATCCTCTAACATACCGCTCAGCCCATCGCTGCATAAAAGCAGACAGTCGCCGGGCAAAAAGTCATACTCAAAAACGTCGGCCTCTACCATAGGATCGGTGCCGATGGCACGGGTAATCATGTTCCGCTGCGGATGGTTCTTTGCCTCCTCGCGGGTCAGGCAGCCGTTGGCAACCATCTCCTCTACCACCGAATGATCCTTGGTAATCTGCATGATTTCATGATTCCTTGCGGCGTAGGCACGGCTGTCGCCCACATTGGCGATATACGCCTCGTCTGCCTCGATAACCGCCAGAACCAGCGTTGCGCCCATTCCCTTTTGGGTCTGGTTTTCGCCTGCCATTTGATAGATCTTTTGATTGGCTCTGTGCACGGCGCGGCCAATTTTTGCCGGCGCCGCCTCGTTTTGCACGTCCGTCTCCATCAGGGTTTCCGCCACGAACTGAACCGTCTTTTGACTGGCAACCTCGCCGGCGTTATGACCGCCCATGCCGTCCGACAAAACACAAAATCCGTCCGGTTGACCCGTCTCTAAGCCATAGATACAAAAACTGTCCTCGTTCAGGGTTCGGACGCGTCCGATATCACTTGCTCCGTATACATCTAAAACCAATTTATGCACCTCCCAGCACATGGCACGCGGATTCATCTCCCGTGTGCCTATCTTCCGCCTCGGCGCGCAGCTGTCCGCACGCCGCGCGGATATCGGAACCCATTTCTCTGCGGATGGTCGCAGGGATTCCGCCCTGCGTCAGCCATTTTTGAAAACGCTCCACCGATTCGCGGCTGCCCTGGCGGATCCGATCGTTTCCGGTATCATTGACCGGGATCAGATTCACATGGCAGAGCATCCCGGAGAGCAGCCCAATCAGCTCTCTCGCCTCGGCCGCCGTGTCGTTCACGCCGTCAATCAATGTATATTCAAAAGAGATTCTGCGATTCGTCTTTTTAATATAATACCGGCACGCCTCCATCAAATCGGCAATGGGATAACGCCGGTTGACCGGCATGATTGCCGACCGTTTTTCGTCATTGGGCGCGTGCAGTGATACCGAAAGGGTAATTTGCAGCTGCTCATCCGCAAGCTTTTTGATGCGGTCGGCAAGACCGCAGGTCGAAAGCGTAATATGCCGATGCCCGATTGCAAGCCCCAGCGGATGATGGACGTTATGTAAAAAACGCATCACATTGTCATAGTTGTCCAGCGGCTCGCCCATTCCCATCATAACAATGTTGGAAATCCGCGTGCCGAGATCACTTTGTACCGTCATCACCTGTCCCATGATCTCACCGGCGGTCAGGTTCCGCTTTTTTCCGTTTCTGGTGGACGCGCAGAACACGCATCCCATTGCGCAGCCGACCTGAGAAGAGATACAAATGGTGTAGCCGTGATGATATTTCATCAGCACCGCCTCAATGAGGTTTTCATCTTCTAATTGTAACAGATACCGCCGTGTTTCGTCAATATGTGAAACGTATTTTTTCACAATCTTTATATGACCTATCTCATAGTCCTTTTTCAGGCTCTCGCGCAGCGCCTTGGAAAGGTCGGTCATCGCGTCAATCGACGCTGCGCCGCGGTACAGCCAGGTATAAATCTGCTTTGCGCGAAAGCGCGGCTGATGCAGCGTGTTTACGACCAGATCTTCCAGTTCTTCATAAGTAAAATCCATTAAATTCGTTTTCATAAAGCCGCCTTATCTCTCCCGGATCAATTTTGCGATATAAAAGCCGCTGCCGCCGGTTTTATGGGTCAGCAAAAGCTGCTCCCGCTCCAGACGGTATTCCCTGTGCCGCTCCAAAAACGCCGTGATCTGATCGCGGTTTTCTCCCCGAAGGATCGTACAGGTCGAATAGACCAAGGTTCCGCCGATTTTAACATAGCGCGCCGCGGTCTCTAAAATGGCGCGCTGGATGGCGCAAAGCGTTTCGATATCCTCTTCGTTTCGTATCCACTTAATTTCCGGCTTTTTATGGATCACGCCGATGCCGGAGCAAGGCACGTCCGCAAGAACGCAATCCGCCGCATTTTCAAACTCCGGCAGAAACACCGCAGCGTCGTGCGTCTTTGCCTCAACGATAGAAATGCCGAGGCGCTCCGCCGCCTTTTCAATCAAAGCCGCCTTATGGGGATGGATATCAAACGCAAAAATTCTTCCGCAGTTTTCCATCATTTCGGCCGCCATGGTGGTTTTACCGCCGGGCGCCGCGCAAAGATCCAGCACCGTATCGCCTGACTTCGGCGCCAAAAGCGCGACCGCCATCATCGAATTTTTATTTTGCGGCGTAAAAAGCCCGTCCCGGTACGCGGCAGAGTCTGTCACCGAGATGGCGCCCTCCACCCGAACGCACAGCGCGTCCTCTTCGGCAACCGCCGTGACGCCTTCTTCGCTAAGTTTCGCGATCAGCGCCTGCTGATCGCATTTTAAGGTATTGACGCGCAGCGTCAGCGGCTGCTTTTGATGCGAGGCCTTTAAGATTTCTTCGGTCTCCGAAATTCCGAACTGTGCAATCAGCTTTTCGGTAATCCATTCCGGACAGGAATAGACCACGCTAAGGCGCGGCATGGGATCGGTGGGATAGGCAATCTCCGCCCTGGTACGGCTGACGTTTCGCAACAGGCCGTTGACGTATCCCTGTGCCGCGCCGTGCGCGTACCGCCGTGCCAGCTTGACCGATTCGTTACAGGCGGCACTGTCCGGGACATGATCCATGCACACGATCTGATAAATTCCCATCCAAAGGATCAGATGCACCCATAAACTCAGTTTTTTGATCTTCACCTTCGAATACTGCGCGATGATGTAGTCAAGTTTTTTCTCGTTTCGGATCACGCCCATAAAAACCTCGGTCACAAAGGCACGATCTTTGGCTGCGAGCGACGGATTTTGAAGCATCTCTTTAAGCACCCGATTGGAGTACGCGCCCTCCTCCGTCACACGGTACAGCCCTTTTAAAATAAGTTCTCTCGCGTCCTTCATCAATCGTCTCTCCTGCCGCCAAATAAAATGATCAGCCGCAGCAAGCTGGAGATCGCGCTGAGCGCCGCCGCCACATAGGTGAGCGCCGCCGCACGCAGCACCGCCTTGGCGCCGCGCGCCTCTTCCTCATCCAAAAGATGCTGATTGGTTAAGGTATCCATGGCGCGGCGGCTGGCGTTAAATTCCACCGGCAGGGTGATGAGCTGAAACAGTACGGTCGCAGAAAAAAGCAGGATTCCCACATCGATCAGCGAGGGAAAAACACCGCCCAGCCCTGCGAACACAACGCCGATCAAAAGAATCGGCATGGACAGCCGGTTGCACACGTTCACCAGCGGGACAATCCCGTTGCGCACACGGATCGGCGCATAGCCGGTGGCATGCTGAATCGCATGTCCGACCTCGTGCGCAGCCACGCCCAAGGCGCCGACCGAATGACTGCCGTACGTTGCGTCCGAGAGCCGAACCACGTTGGTTTTCGGGTCAAAGTAATCGCTTAAATTGCCGCTGACATGCTCGATCCGCACCTGATAAAGACCGTTCATATCCAGGATTTTTCTTGCGATGTCGGCGCCGGTATAACCGCGCCGGTTATAGACCTTTGCGTATTTTTTAAACGTTCCGTTTACATTGGCCTGCGCCCAAACAGAGAGCAGCAATGCCGGAAGCAGAATGATAATCGTCCAGTCAAAATAATAAAATGGCATAAAAGGCATGTCTACTTCACTCCTTGTCTAAAATCATTGCAAATCTAAAATTGTTCCTTATCCAAAATCATTCCGAATCCAAAATTGTTCCGGCCGCAATCTTGTGGCCGTTTAAAAAGCTGGCGGCGTCCATGCGCTTGCCGCCCTTCTTTTGCAGTTCTGCGATAAAAATGCTCTCTCCGTCTCCGCACGCAACCCGAATTCCGCGCTTATCCGCGCTCAAAACTTCGCCCGGCTTGCCGCTTGCGGCGCCGCCGTCCTCCGCGCGGATGACCTTGATGATTTCGTCCCCGTATCGGGTATAACTCATCGGCCACGGGTTTGTGCCGCGGATCAGATTCAAAATTGTCTGCGCTCTCATACTCCAGTCAATATGGCCGGTCTCCTTGGTGATCATCGGCGCATAATTTGACGCCGCGTCGTCCTGCTTTTCGCGCGGTGCGGTGCCGTTTTCGATCTGTATCACGGTTTGGTGCAAAAGCGCAGCGCCCATTTCGGCCAGGCGGTCATGCAGCTCTCCATAGGTTTCGGTCGGCAAAATCTTTGTGCTTGCCTTTAAAATCATGTCGCCGGTGTCCAAACCGCGCTCCATATACATGGTCGTCACACCGGTTTCCGCCTCGCCCCGGATCACACTCCACTGGATCGGTGCGGCGCCGCGGTACTTTGGCAGGAGCGACGCATGCACATTCACGCAGCCATACCTCGGAAAGTCCAGGATATAAGCAGGCAGAATCTTTCCGTATGCCACAACGACAATCAGATCGGGATTCGTCTCTTTTAAAAGCGGCAGCAGCGCCTGATCCTTTAAGGACAGCGGCTGATAGACCGCAATTTCGTGCTCTATCGCGCAAGCCTTAACCGGCGGCGGCA
Source organism: Roseburia faecis (assembly GCA_963632045.1). Classification (GTDB taxonomy): domain Bacteria; phylum Bacillota; class Clostridia; order Monoglobales; family Monoglobaceae; genus Ructibacterium. The sequence goes on from CAVGTH010000008.1 coordinate 30,639, forward strand.
TCAGCTTATGGCCGCGCCCCTTCGGCTTATCCGGTTGCGAAACCACGCCCACAATCTCATGGCCGTCCGCAATCATCTGCTCCAAACACAACACTGCAAAATCCGGGGTACCCATAAATAATATTTTCATATTCCACGTATAATAAAAATCAGTAAGAAAGGGGCTGATTTTTATTATTTCTCCCTTCTTTAAAATTTGTTATATTTGCAGGATTAGCTACCTGCGGTATAATAAAGACAAGCACTGTGGATTTGTATCTATTTTATTACAGCTTAGACTGGTTTGGAGTGACTCAAACCACAGTGGTTTGTCTGAAATGGTAATTAGTTAGTTAACGCTCAGACGTTTCTATTTGCGTGAATACATTGACAAACCGTCTGTGGAAAACAGCAGTGCAAAAATATTAAAAGGAGGACACCATGTATTTTATTGGTATCGACATTTCAAAATTTAAGCACGATTGTGCTGTAATCGATGACTCAGGAGAAATTGTTACTCCATCGTGGTCTTTTGCAAACAACTCAGAGGGATTTTCACAATTTAAAACATTGCTTGATTCCCTTGAGGCAGAAACAAGAATAGGGCTTGAATCCACCGGTCATTATGGTATGAATCTAAAGCTGTTTCTTGAATCCAACAACTTCTCATTCATGGAGTTCAATCCTCTGCTTATCAATCGTTTCATTAAATCCAAGTCCCTGAGAAAGACTAAAAGCGATTCTATTGATTGCATGAGGATTGCTCATTACTTAATGACAGTAGAGTACAAGCCCTATCCGCCATTATTATATCACATTGAGAAGCTAAAGTCACTAACAAGATTCAGAGATTCTCTTATCAGACTCAGAAGCCGTCAGCTTGTTGAACTTACAAACATCTTAGACAAGGTATTTCCTGAGTTTAAACCTTTCTTTGGCGGTAAGTTTTCTGTTACGGCATTATATATACTTTCTAATTACTCATCGCCTGAAAAGATTGCTAACATGAACTCTAAATCTTATGAAGCACTACGCAAATTATCTCGCGGCAGATTTTCAACAGTAGATTTTGCAAAGCTCAAACAACTTGCTAAAAATACTGTAGGAAACACCGAAGATTATCTACTGCAAGAAATGCAGATTGTTTTGGAACTTTACAGCCAATTGGATTCAAAGGTTGATGAAACGGAAGTTTCTATCAAGGAATGTGTTTCCGATATGAATCCGCCTATGCTTTCTGTTCCGGGAATCGGCATTGAATCTGCTGCTGTAATCTTAGCTGAATTTGGTGATTTCTCTAAATTCAAAAATGCTTCTCAAATGCTTTCCTTTGCCGGATTAGAGCCGGGATACTTCCAATCAGGAACATCCGAAACAACCGGCAAAATGGTTAAGCATGGTTCATCATATTTGCGTTATGCTCTTATGAACTGTGCTCAAACTGTTGTAAATTATGAGCCGACATTTGCTATGTTTTACGCTAAGAAACGTGCAGAGGGTAAACCTCATCGTGTAGCTTTATCTCATGTTGTTAAAAAGCTGCTGCGTGTCATCTACACGATTCAAACTAAAAATCTTGCATATGATGCTGATTTTGTAAGGTAGTTACTAACCTAATATTTTTTAAGTCCCTGCAATACAGGGCTTATTTGCCATGCACTTTTTTAGTTTCTTAAAATATTTTAACTTTTTATTTAAAAACTCTTGACTTTTAATAGTTAGTCACTCC
>CAVGTH010000009.1:0-15515 GCA_963632045.1 Roseburia faecis
TGAAAGAACATCTGGAACTTTATAATGTGATGTTTTTGGAGCCTGCGGTCTCGCAGCAGCTTTTGCATGCGATCAGCGAAAACTTTGAGGATAAGTTTTTAACCCTTGACGACCGCGATTTTACCATGATGTGCAATCTTGCGGACACCCTGGCCGCCGACGACAAAACGGACGCACAGTATACCCAAAACATCATGGACGCGATGCTGCGGCTTTTTTTAAAAAATCTGAAAAAACAGGAAAACGCCGTTTTCCGCACGGCGGACGGAAAGGAAAGAGTCGGTCTTCCGGTGCAAAGGAGCGCCATGTTTATGAAACTGCATTTTCGGGAAAACGTATCACTCGTTGACGTTGCCGCAGCGGTGCATTTAAATCCGAGTTACTTTTGTAAGATTTTTGCGCAGGAGATGGGAATTACGCCCAAAAAGTATCTCTCGGATCTGAAAATCAGCTATGCCAAAAAGCTGCTGACATCGACCGACCTCGGTATCACCGAAATCTGCTTTGCGTGCGGCTACCGCTCTGTCTCCAACTTTTTATGTTATTTTAAGAAAAGCGAGGGCCTGTCCCCAACGGAATATCGCCAAAGGGCGGCGGCTATCAAAGAGAAATTTGGAAAAAATATTGCTTTCCTATTGTAAAAAGCCTGCAAAACTGGTATAATAAGCAAGGAGATACGCTCCGGAGGAATCAAAATGAAAGTTTTAGGAATCACCGGCGGCATCGGCGCCGGCAAGAGCACGGTTTCGCGGCTCTTTCGGGATTTGGGTGCCGATGTGGTTGACGCGGACAAAATTGCGCATGAGATTTTAGAGCCGCAGGGCGCGGCTTTTTCGGATGTGATTGCCGCGTTTGGAAAAGGGATTCAAAACGAAAAGGGCGAAATCGACCGTAAAAGCCTGGCGGCGCTGGTGTTTCACGACGCGGCGGCGCTGGAACGCTTAAATGCGCTGACGCACCCGTGCGTGTTTGCCGTCATGCGGCAAAAAATCCGCGATGCAAAGGCCGATTTGGTATGCCTGGACGTGCCGCTTTTGTTTTCGGCGCCGTTTCCGATTCCCTATGACGCATCGCTGGCGGTTGTCGCGTCGAAGGAGGTGCGCATTGCCCGCGTGATGCAGCGCTCCGGCCTGACGAGAGAGCAGGTGACTGATCGGATCAGCCGGCAGATTACGGACGCTAAGATGCGGAAGATGGCGGATTATGTGATTGAAAATGACGGCGACCTTGCGGCGCTTTCAGTCAAGGTTGAAAAAATTTATCGGAGGTTGACGGTGTAGTTATGCGTGAAGTACAAACCAGAGGGCGCCGGCGTTCCTATGCAGGCCGTCCGCCCGGGCGGCGTTCCGGGCGGCGGAGGCGGCGAAGAGGCGGCTGCTTTGGCAGATTGATTTTTTTGTGTATCGTCTTTGGCCTGGTTGGGTTTCTCGGTTACCGGGCGTGCCAAAGCCTTGGCCTTAACACACGCATCATGCAGAGCCGCTACCCGATCAAATATCAGGAGTATGTCGAGACCTACGCCGCAGAGTTTGGCGTCGATTCGGCGCTGGTCTACGGGGTGATCCGCACAGAGAGCCGCTTTGACCCCTATGCGGTATCAAACGCCAAGGCCAAGGGACTGATGCAATTGCAGGATGACACGGCGGCGGACTGTGCCCGTGCTTTAAAGATTAAGGATTATTCCGCCGATCAATTGTTTGACCCGGCGATGAATATCCGCCTCGGCTGCTACTATCTCAAAAAGCTGATCACGACCTACGATCAAAATTTAGAGACCGCGATCGCCGCGTATAACGGCGGCCCCGGTAATGTGGACAAGTGGCTGAAGGATCAAAATTACAGTAAAGAAGCCGGTAAGCTGGCGAGGATTCCGTTTCCCGAAACGGCGCGCTATGTAGAGAGCGTCATGACAGCGTACCGCAATTATCATATGCTTTATGACTAAATAGTTAAGGAGTGGTTTTTATGGCAAAAAATCAAAAGGATCAAAAGGACTTGCACTACGAAAATAAAAGCATTTTCCCAAGCCTTGGCGAAAAGGAAAAGAGCGAGGTTTTTGACTTTTGCGAAGACTACCGCAAGTTTATTACCCTTGCAAAGACCGAGCGCGAGTTTTGTGAGGAGAGCGTCAGGGTGCTGGAGGCAAACGGCTTTACCATGCTGGACGAAAAGTCCAAATTAAAGGCCGGGGACAAGGTGTACACGGTCAACCGCGGCAAGGGCGTTTTTGCTGCCGTGATCGGCAGCGAACCGATCGAAAACGGCGTCAGCCTGGTCGGCGCGCACATCGACTCGCCGCGTCTCGATTTAAAGCCCAATCCGCTCTATGAGGATCAGGGCGTGGCGTATTTTAAAACGCACTACTACGGCGGCATCAAAAAGTATCAGTGGACGGCCATTCCGCTTGCCATTCACGGCGTTGCCGCTTTGCAGGACGGAACCCAGATCAAGATCAGCATCGGTGAGAATCCGTCCGACCCGGTATTTTGCGTCAGCGATATTCTGCCGCACCTGGCACAGAATCAGATGACGAAAAAGATGGTAGAGGCCATTCCGGGAGAGAGCCTGAATATTATCTTAGGCAATATCGGCAGCGATGATCCGGAAGTGAAAGAGGGTGTAAAGCAGAACATCCTCAAAATTTTAAACGAGAAGTACGATATCTGCGAAGAGGATCTGCTCAGCAGTGAGATCGAGGTGGTGCCGGCGTTTGACGCACGGGATCTGGGGCTGGATCGGAGCATGATTGCCGGCTACGGCCAGGATGACCGCGTATGTGCCTACACCGCGCTGCGTGCCATCTTGGACGTGAAAAAGCCGAAAAAGACGGCAGTTTGCCTATTGGTAGACAAAGAAGAGATCGGCAGCATGGGCGCAACCGGAATGCAGTCGCGGCATTTTGAAAATGTCCTGGCAAAGGTTTGCGCAAAAACGGTGAAAAATTATTCGGATTTGACCCTGCGTGAGTCGCTGCAGAATTCGACCTGTCTTTCTGCGGATGTCGGCGTGGCGTTAGACCCGAACTATGCCGATGTGACCGAAAAACGGAATACGGCCATCTTAAACGGCGGTATTTTACTGACGAAGTACACAGGCTCCCGCGGTAAGGGCGGCGCAAGCGACGCCAACGCGGAACTGGTCGCAAAGATTCGCCGGATCTTTAACGAAAACGAGGTAGAATGGCAGATCGGCGAACTTGGCAAGGTGGACTTCGGCGGCGGCGGCACCATCGCGCAGTTTGTCGCAAACCTTGATATGGACGTCATTGACGCCGGGGTTCCGCTGCTTTCCATGCATTCTCCGTTTGAGGTAGCCGGAAAACTGGATATCTTTATGGCATACAAGGGCTATCGCGCATTTTATCAGCACAATTAAGCCCCGATGAAAAGAGGAAGTGTTATGAAACGGACGAAAAAAGTATTGTTTTTTCTGATTGCGGCACTGCTTACTACTGCGTTGCCGGTGTGCGCTGAAAATAACGTTCCCACAGAGACCGAGGCGGTATATACCGCCTCGGTCTCTGCGCCCGTAAGCGAGTTGTATCCGGGTGACACCGTCTATGTGACGGTCTCTCTCTCGCAGCCCGTTTCGGTGTACGGTGCAGAATTGCTGCTCACCTATGATGCCGATATTCTGGCAGAGCCGAAGGCAACCCTCGCGCGGACAGAATCGGAGATGGTGAGAGAAATCTCGCAGCAGATTACAGAGGGAGAACTGTTATATGCGTGTACGCATCTTGGCAAAAAGCCGCCGGCGTCCTTGCAGCAAAACGCAGTGACGGTGACCTTTGCCGCAAAAAAAAGCGGATCGGCCGCCGTATCGCCAAAGCGGCTTAAAATCGTGCAGGAGGATATGTCCTATCAGATCTTTGATCTGACAGGACAAACGGTTACGGTACTTATCAAAGAGCGCGCCGTGCAGCCGACCGAACCGCCGCGCGGCGGCGGAGGAGGCGGCGGCGGAGCGATCCGCAGCGGAATCACCGTTTCGGGCGGCAATGCGGCGGCAGCGCAGCCGCCTGCCCCGACGGAAATCCCGGAGGATCCTGCCCCAACTTCGGCGGCCGCCTTTTCGGATTTGGGACAAGCTCCCTGGGCGGAGGAAGCCATCGTAAACATGGCGAAGGCCGGTATTGTGAAGGGAAAGAGCGAGGGCGCATTTGCGCCGCTGGACGCTTTGACCCGTGCCGAGGCGGCAAAGCTTTTGTGTGAGGCGTTTTCACTCACGGAAGGCGAAGGAGAGAGCAAAACGTTTTCAGATGTTGACGCTGCGGCGTGGTATGCGGAAAGCGTGCGCTGCGCGGCACAAAACGGCGTCATTTTGGGAGACGAAAACGGGAACTTTCACCCGGAAGAGACCATCAAACGGGAAGCGTTTGCCGCGATGCTGATGCGGACGCTCCAAGCAAAACAGATCACACTTTCACCGGTGCGGCTGAACATCAACTTTGCCGATGAGGGCGAGATCTCCGACTTTGCGGTCGGCGCCATTGATTTTTTGTATACCGCCGGCGTTTTTGAGGGAGATAACGGATTCTTTTATCCGCAGTCGCCGCTGAACCGCGCGGAGGCCGCTGTATCGGTGTATCGCATACGCAATCTGACAGAAAGCGGAGGAGAGAACCATGAAAATTAGAAAACTTGCGGCGCTTTTCTGCGCCGGGCTGATGCTCCTGCTGCCGCTCTCTGCCACGGCCAAAGAGATCACCTTGCAGGAGGGTACGGCGCCGGTAGAATCGGAACCATCGGGAGCAGAACCGACAGAGCCGACAGAACCGTCGGAATCGGAAACCACCGGTACAATCTGGGTCAATGAGGGCGATACGCTTGCCGATGCGGCCGAGGCAGAAAATGTGGACGTTTGGGCGGTCGAGGACTATGAACTTGGCACGATGTATGAAGATCCGTACGTTCTGCGCCGCGCGGCCAATACCACTGACGCTTATGTCGTGTTTCACCTGCCCTATCTTGAAGAGGCAGAACTGCTCTCATACAGCTGGCCGGAGCATGTGGTGTCGTTTCGGATGTTGTTTTCTAAAGACGGCAAAACGTGGGAAGATAAGGCAATGACAGTAAAAGAAGAGCCGGACGCCGAGGAACAGGGCCGCTGGACTAAGCTTTATCATAAGGCGAGCGGACTGCGGGGCATGTCCTATTTAAAGATCGAATGGCCGAGCGAACTGTCCGGAAACGATTGGTGGAATCCGTATCTTGGCAGCATCCGCGCAAAGCTGGGTACGCCCCAAATGGAACAGATTCGGTGCGAGGTTCCGGACAAACTGGTGATTCCGCGGTATGACCTGGCGGAATATCCGCTTAGGGCGAGCGCGGTCGATCAGATTGAAAACCCTGTTGCGGCAGAGATCACATGGCAGTTGAAAGAGGCTGTGCCGCCGGAGGGTGTGACGCTCAAAGAAGACGGGGTACTTACGGTTTCTCACGATTGCACGGCGCAAAGCGTTACGCTTACGGTATCGTGCAGCGCCGAGGATAAAACCCTGACCGCCGATGTCACGGTTTTGCTGGAGGCGGCAAAGATCGGCGATGTGAACTATGATAACGTGATTGATGAAAAAGATTTCGAGTTTGCTTGTCTCCACTACGGAAAGACCGAAACGGACGGGGAATGGCCGTCTTTGCGTCTGGCCGACGTGGACGGAGACGGAAAGATTGATATCGCGGACATTGCATATCTTGCCTATTTTGCAGAGGAAGAAGAAAGTACGGAAAAGGGGAATGAAAATTGAAACGAACGGCTTGTCTTTGCCTTGTGCTTTTTATGATGCTCGGCATCTTTCCGGTATTCGGCCAGGAGGAAGACGCCGCACAGACGGCACAAACCGCGGCAGGGAATTTGGGTGAGTTGGTCGATGACTGCGTGGATTTTTCGGTCGCAAGGGCGCACAGTGAGGAACTTTACTGTGAAGTCACCGCGGAGGAAAACCGTTATGCCTTTGACGACTATACCATGATTATGCGCAAAACGGCAACGGCGCAGTGGCTGGAATATGAGATTCCGGACGGACAGTATTTGATCTTTCACACCTACTTCCGCCAGGGAGAGGAGATTTCGCATTTTTCCTTTTCATGGTCGGAGGACGGCGAGACCTGGCAGGACGCGGCCGCGGATACCGAGGTTTTGAGTGTGGACAGCTGGAAGTGGGTGCCGGTGATTTACCGTTTAAAGCACCTGGACGCGTCCGCCAAATATGTAAAAATCACCTTCGGTAACCTAACGGGCAGTGCGTGGTCGCCCAGCCTTGCCGGTGTTTATGCTAACTACATCGTACAAAATCCCTATGGATTCGCAGATTGTGCCGGCACGCCTTATGAAAAGGATACCGCTTTTTTAAAAAGCCTTGGCTTTGTTTCCGGGTACAGTGCACAAAAATACCGTCCGGCAGAAGAAATCAGCCGCGCCGAGCTTGCGCAGCTGACGGCAAAGGCGATATCCGCAAGCGGCGGCGCCCGTGTTTTTTGGGATGTTGGCCGTGAACATTGGGCGGCTTCTGCAATCGCCGGGCTTTACGGCATGGGCGTGATATGCGGAGACGAAAATGGATATTTTCATCCCGATGACCCGGTCACCTGTATCGAGGCGGCAAAAATCTTTTGCGCCGCCATGGGTTATACGGCGATGGCAGAGCAGCACGGCGGTTATCCGACCGGTTTTTGGTATATGGCGCGCCAAATCGGCTTGCTCGACGGCGTGGATCGGGCGCAGGACGAAACGCTGTGCCGCGGCGATGCGGCAATCATGCTCTCAAACATGCTGCGCGGCGAGATGCTGGTTCCGATAAGCTTTGGCGGCGAGGATAGCCGCTACGAAAAAAACGGTACAACGCCGCTGTCATACTATCACCATATCCGTGAGGTAAAGGGGCAGCTGACTAACCTGGGCGCAAGATCGATCGGTGACGCGCTTGTCTTAGACGAGGATCAGGCCATCGTCGGCAACGAGACGTTTGCACAGTCGTTTTCCGCACTGGGCGCACTGATGGGACAAAACATCATTGCTTATGTCAAAACCGATTCCAATCGGGTAAACGGCACCATTTTATACGCCGAGCCGCAGAAGGACTCTGTCAGTACGGAATATACGGCCGCAGAGTTTCGCGGTATCGCCGATCAGAAGCTTGTCTTTCGAAAGAAAAGCGCGGAGGTTACATATTCCTATCATAGCAACACCCGTGTGATCTATAACGGCCGTTATGAGACCCGTATGGGGCTGCTGACGGAACTTACGCTCGATTGCGGCAGAATGCGGCTGGTCTCTTTGGAGAACGAAAAACGTGTTGATATTATCTTTGTGGAAGAATACGCGGTGTACCAGATGCGTGCGCCGGGGCGCCTTGCCGAGACGGTGACCGATAAAAATCAGGGTGCGGTCAGACTCGGCATCGACGACGCGCAGTCGGTTTCGGTTTTCCGCTACGGAGAGGAAGAAAAAGACCCCTCCGGCGCTTTGGTGAATACGGACGATATGGTGTTTGCCGCAAAGAGCCGGGACGGCTTGGTGCTGGATATTCAGGTTCTGCACGAAAAGCGTGAGGGCGTTCTGCAAGCCCTGGATCAGAGCGAATATCAGTGCACCCTGGAGGGCGAGATGCTTTCGGCAGAAAGATCGCTGTGGGGCACGCTGTCTGCCCTGCTTGGAAAGGAAGTTTGTGCGTACTTAGATCCGGAGGGCGCGATCGTCCGTATCGAGGAACAGAGCGAAAAGGGCGGCTATGGATATCTCCAGGCCGTGTCTTTCGAAACCGGGGTTTCGGCAAAGACCAGAATGCGGATTGTGTCGCAGAGCGGCACGGCGGAGGAATATATCGCGGATTCGTCCACCCGGCTTAACGGCAATAAGGGGGATGGTGCCGCCTTTGCAACCCTTTCGCCGCAGCTGATTTTATATCGGGTCAGAGAAAACGGTGTGCTCTCTAAGGTAGAGACGGCAGAGGAGGCAGGAGAGGTCGGACAGAGCGGATTTGTCCGCAACTATCGATCCGACCGGGCAAAATACTACGGCGATAACCTAAAGGTTTTTGATTCGGTCTATCAGGTGAGCGATGCCACCAGAATATTCATGATTCCGAAAGATCACGATGCCATTGAGGATTATGAGGTCACCGCGCCGTCGGCGCTGATGACGGATAAGGACTACGCCGTTTCGCTTTATGACGTGGACAGTAACTATCATTGTGGTGCGGCGGTTGTCGATTTGGCAAACAGTGAAGTGCGCAGCCTGGAAAACTATGACCCGGTTGCAATCATCACGGAGGTTGCCCATATCTTTGATAAGGATCAAAATCCCTGCCTGAAGGTGTCGGCCAAGGTCGGCGGTGCGGATGCCGAGATCTATTTTGACACAAACGGCGCGGAGGACGTAACCGGCAGCTGGCTGCCAAGGTATCAAAGCCGCATCACCGAAAACGGAAACAATCCGTTCTCTCCCGGTGAGGTGATGCAGTATTATATGGACGCAAAGAGCCACTGCAAATATTTTAGAATGCTTTTGACAAGGGATATGATCCAAAGCGGAACCGAATACGAAAAGAACATGGGTGACTACGGCGCACTAAGCGCAAAGAGTTATTTCAGTGAGGTTTACACGGTGTTTGGCACGGTGACGGACAGGTTCGCCGATAAGATGCTTGTCGCCAACGGCGCAAACGGATATGTGCGTACGATTCCGCTCAGCGGTGCGCAGATTTATCGATTAAAGGATGGTGATGAAAAGCTGCTTGTGGGTGATGCGGCGGATCTTGCGCCGGACAGCCGCGTCTTTGTGCGCATGAACTATACCGCGGTGCGCGAAATTGTTGTCATAGAGGATTAGACTTTTTCAAAGCGTTGTTGCATGATTTATTGCGGTTTGGGAAATCCTAGATGCGAGGTGAGAAGAATGCAGAAAGGAAAAATAGCAGTCATTGGCGCAGGAAATGTCGGCGCAACCATTGTTTACACACTGATGCTGAGCGGACTGACTTCGGAACTGGTTCTGGTTGATATCAACCGGGACAAGGCGGAGGGCGACGCGATGGATATGAACCACGGCATCTGCTTTGTCGATCCGGTCAGGGTTACGGCCGGGGACTACAGCGAGATTAAGGGCAGCGACATGGTGATTATTACGGCAGGCGCGAACCAAAAGGAGGGCGAAAAACGCACCGACCTTTTAAAGCGCAATACGGTGATCTTCCGCAATATTGTGGAAGAGATTCAAAAATATTGTGACGAGAACACGATTTTAATGGTGGTAACCAACCCGGTCGATATCCTGACCTACGTGACCTATAAGCTGTCCGGATTCCCGAAAAAGAATGTCATCGGCTCCGGTACCGTGCTGGATACGGCAAGGCTGAAATATCTGCTCGGTGCGCATACCAATGTGGATGTGCGGAATGTGCACACCTATATCATTGGTGAACACGGGGATTCGGAGGTTGCGGCATGGAGCGTTACCAATGTGGCCGGGATGAGTGTGGACGGATACTGTCAAAGCTCCGGAAGCTGCGATTCGCTGGAGGTGTGCCGGGATAACTTTTATGATAAGACGCGGAATGCGGCCTATGAGATCATACAAAAAAAGGGCGCAACCTACTATGCGATTGCACTGGCGGTACGCAGAATTGTGGAGAGCATTATCGGCAACGAACATTCGATTTTAACGGTGTCCAGCCTGTTTGAAGGTGAATACGGGATATCGGATATCTGCCTGAGTGCGCCGACCATTGTCGGCAGTGAGGGCGCAAAGCAGATTTTGGAAATCAGCTTTTCGGATGATGAACTGCGACGGTTAAAGGAGTCGGCCGATAAACTAAAACATCTGGCAAGAGAAATCGGATTTTAAAGGACGGCGCGAATTCGCGCCGTCCTTTTTGCTATTCGTTGGCCCGGTAGGCCTCGTCATAAAAATATTCCTGTGCGTTAATCCGCTTTTTACCCCTGGCCTTGACGCGCTCGTAGTCGGCGTTGTTTTTCATCCGTCTTGCCTTGACATTGTCCTGCATCATGACAGAGAACATGGCTAAGATGCGGCTGCGGATCGCCTTGTCGTAGACCGGGGCGGCAACCTCAACGCGGTGCAGGGTGTTTCGCGTCATAAAATCAGCGGAACTGATATAGACCTCCGGATCCTCGCCGGCACCGAAAATATAAACGCGTGAATGCTCCAAAAACCGACCCACAATGCTGATGACGGTGATGTTTTCCGTCTCGCCGGGGATGCCCGGAATCAGGCAGCAGATGCCGCGCACGATCAGCGAAACCTTTACGCCGGCCTGTGATGCCTCGATCAGACGGTTGATGATTTTTTTGTCGGTCAGAGAATTGATTTTTGCGCCGATAAAGGCCGGTTCGTTTCTCTTTGCCTTTTCGATCTCCAAATCCATCTTGGAAAGCAGCTTGTTTTGCAGGCATTTGGGGGCAACCAGCAGATGCCTGGTGCTTTCCACCACCTGCCCCATCGCCAGGCGGTTTAATACCTCGGCGGCCTCAATTCCGATATCAGGCGAGGCGGTCATCAGACAGTAGTCGGTGTATTGCCGCGCCGTTTTTTCGTTATAGTTGCCGGTTCCGATCTGGGTGATGTATTCGACAGAATGGTTCTTCTTTCGGGTGATCAGGCATAGCTTGGAGTGCACCTTTAAATGATCCAGCCCGTAGATGATACGGCAGCCGGCGTCCTCCAAACGCTTGGACCATTCAATGTTGTTTTCCTCATCAAACCTTGCGCGCAGTTCGACCAGTACGACAACCTCTTTCCCGTTTTCGGCCGCGTCGATCAGCCGTTCTACGATTTTTGAATATTTTGCGACGCGGTACAGGGTCATCTTGATCGAGACGACCGAGGGGTCGTGGGCGGCCTCGCCGAGCAGCCTTAAAAAGGGGTTCATGCTTTCATACGGGTAGGAGAGTAAGATGTCTCTGTGCCGGATCTGATGAATCATGCTATCATCGGCGCGCACCGTCGGGGACGGCTGCGGCATGCGCTGCGGATAGAAAAGTTCCTTATGTTCCTTTAGCTTATCTTCGATTTCAAACAGAAATGATAAATCAAGCGGCGTGGAAGAGAGAAAAACGCTGTCCTCTCCAAGATCCAGCTTTTTGCACAGATACCGGAGCGTTTCGTGGTCTAAAGGACGGGAAAGCTCCAGCTTGATCGGACAAAGCTTTCGCCTTTTTTTGATGATGCGCTCCATCAAATCCCGATAGTCGGCCTCGTTGTCATAGACGGCGTCGGTATCAATGTCCGCATTCCGAATCACCCGAAGCACCGTCTTTTCTTTGATTTTGTAATTGGTAAACACCTTAGAGACATAATGTAAAATCAGTTCCTCAGCGAGCATGTAGGTGCCGCTTGCGTCAAGCGCCGGGATCAGCCGGTGAAAAACGCCGGTATTACAGGGAATGATACCGATTTTTTCATTATTGTTTTTGGTCTCAAAGGAGACTAAAACATAGAGCGCCTTGTTATGCAAAAACGGGAAGGGCTGCCGCTTTCCGACCACCTGCGGAGAGAGCAGAGGCTTGATTTCATGGAGAAAGTATTCCTCCATGGCGGCGGACTGCTTTGCGTTCAGGTGGTTAAAGTTCACCAGATGAATCCCGTATTCCTTCGCCTCGTTCATCAGCTTATGATAGACGCGGTCGCATGACGCGGTCAGGTCGTTGGTGGTCTTTAAAATTGCCGCGATCTGCTCTTTGGCGGTCATGTTGGTTTTGTTTTCGGTCGGGTTGCCGGAAAACAGCACGCGGTCATGCAGCATTCCGACCCGAACCATAAAAAATTCGTCCAGGTTGCTTTTAAAGATAGAGGCAAACGACATTCTCTCGCAGAGCGGATTGTTTTTGTCGTCGGCTTCCTCCAAAACCCGTTGGTTAAAGGAAAGCCAGGACAGTTCCCGGTTACGGTAACAATGGTATTTCATGACGGGTTCTCCTTTCCGAGGGGATCATTATTCGCCAAGGCAAATGCCGATTTCCTTTGCGGCCTGAATCTCGCTGCAGTTTTTCGGAACCGACTTTAATTTACCGGCCACCTTTTCCAGCGGCACGGCAACAATTTTTCCGTTTTTCAGTGCGACCATGTTGCCGTACTGTTCTTCCCGTATCAGCTTGGCTGCCGCCGCGCCGAACCGGGAGGACAAAATGCGGTCATAGGCACAGGGCGCGCCGCCGCGCTGCACGTGACCGGGCACGGTAACCCGAACCTCGGCACCGATTTTTGCCGTGATTTCGTCTGCGATGCGGTAGGAAACCGACGGATACGGCATAGCGGCACGTGCCTGCTTGCGTTCCTTTTTGGCAAGCTTTGCCTCATCACAGGACATGGCGCCCTCTGCAACGGCAATGATGGAAAAGCGCTTTCCGGCGTCGCTGCGCCGCTTGATTTCAGAGACGACGCTGTCAATCCGGTACGGAATCTCCGGGATCAGAATCACGTCGGCGCCGCCGGCGATCCCGGCGTAAAGCGTCAGCCAGCCGACCTTATGCCCCATGACTTCGACAATAAAGACCCTGCCGTGCGAGGTCGCGGTGGTGTGAATACGGTCGATGACATCGGTTGCCACCTCCACCGCACTGTGGAAACCAAAGGTCATATCGGTGCCCCAGATATCGTTATCGATGGTCTTTGGCAGACTGACAACGTTCAGCCCCTCCTGAGAAAGCAGGTTTGCGGTTTTATGGGTGCCGTTTCCGCCCATTACGACCAGACAGTCAAGTCCCATTTTGCGATAACTCTCTTTCATACAGGCGACCTTGTCAACCGAACCGTCGCCGATCACGCGTATTTTTTTAAACGGCTGCCGCGAGGTGCCGAGGATGGTTCCGCCAAGCGTCAAAATGCCCGAAAAATCCTCTTTTTCCATGACTTCATAGTTGCCCTCGATAAATCCGGTATAGCCATCGCGGATGCCGTAGATGGTAACGTCATCCTGAAATTCTTTATAAAGCGACTTTGCAACGCCGCGCATGGCTGCATTCAGCCCCTGGCAATCGCCGCCGCTGGTTAAAAATCCGATTTTTTTCATAAAGGAGACTCCCTTCTTATCGCTATTTAATTATATTTTACACCAATTTTTCGGTTTTATCTACCCCATTTGTGTAAAAAACAGGTAAATTTTTGTAAACGATAGGAAATCAAAACGGTAACCTTAGTATGATTTTTTGCCATCGGGTCATACTATCGGTATCAGAAATCATAAGGAGGAATTTTGATGGGAGTACCATTTGCCGAGAGTCAAACCAGAGTAAATCTGATGCGTGCGTTTGCCGGAGAGAGCCAGGCGCGAAACCGGTACACCTTCGCGGCGGAGCAGGCGAGAAAAGAAAAATTGCAGGCAGTGGAAAAGATTTTTTTATTCACGGCGGATCAGGAACGGGCGCATGCCCAGGTCTTTTATGAGCATTTAAGAGAGCTTGCCGGCAGCAGCATTTTGGTGGACGGAAGTTATCCGGTTGATGTCTACGAAAACACATTAAAGCTGCTCCAGCTTGCGCAGCATAACGAATACCAGGAATACGAGGACGTCTATCCGCATTTTGGGGATATTGCAAAATCGGAAGGATTTTCGCAGGTGGCGGAGAGCTTTTACAAAATCGCGGAGATTGAAAAGGTGCACGGCGAACGGTTTGGACTGTTCGCGGAGATGATTGAGGACAACACGCTCCATCAAAGAATGACCGAGGAGCGATGGATGTGTTTAAACTGCGGTTATATTTATGAGGGAACCCAAGTGCCCGAAAAATGCCCGGTTTGCGGTCACGACAAAGGGTATATGATTCCGATGGAGATCGCGCCGTACAGTGCGGAACAATTTTAGTGCGGTGCAATGCGAACATGAATTTGTCATAGTTCTTCCGATTTTCTCATAATAGTGAAAGGACAGAGAAATGAAGGAAGAGGGGTTAAGGCGGCAATGACTTATACATTTGGCGATCTCAGAAACAAAGAAGTGATTCACATCGGGGACGGAGAGAGACTGGGGTTTGTATCGGATATCGAAATTGACAGTGTGACCGGAAGGGTGCTATCTTTGCGTGTGCCGGGCGCATACCGGGCGTTTGGGCTGCTCGGCCGTGAGCCGGAGCGAATCATCCCCTGGGAGTGCATTAAAAAAATCGGGGATGATTTTGTGATGATCGAAAATCTTCATCGGTATCGGGAAAAGCAGGAGATGCCGTTGTTTGTACAAACCGATCGGGACAAAAAGACAGAAAAAGAAAAAACGGGAATGTAGCGATTACATTCCCGTTTTGTGTGTCTGTGTATTTGTGGTTACTGCTGCGCCGGAGCCGATGCCGGTGCGTCGCTGTCCGGCTGCGGTGCCGGAACCCGCTGCTCGTGGCCGTCGCGGAGGCTGCTGCGGTTGTTGCGGACAATGGCAACGCACTGTTCCATCTCTTTCATCGCGCCAAGGACAACTTTTTCTACCGTTTCAAGCAGGTTGTCGGAGTAGGTGTAGGCAGAATCGGAAATCTCAATGGCTTCCTTGGTGGATTGCTCCATAATCTGCTTGCCGCGGACAACGGCCTGCTTGGTGATCTCGTTTTCATCCACCATAGAAACGGCTTTCTTTTCTACGGTCTTGATGATTTCGTCTGCCTCGGTCTGCGCCTCGTGCAGGATTCTCTGGCGTTCTTCTTTAATCCATTTTGCCTGCTTTAAATCTTCCGGCAGCTTCAGCTTTAATTCCTGAAGGACGTCCAAAAGCTCGTCCCGTTCTAAAATACAGCGTCCGGAAAAGGGAACCGATGCTCCTTTTTCAATAATATCTTCTAATTCTGCCAACAATTCTAAAGCGTCCATTTTGATAGTACCTCCTATAATATAAATTGAGATATGAAAATGCGGTCAGCAAGTCTGACACCGCTCATTTATAACTGAAATCAGGCATTCCGGCACAAGGCCGTCCAGCGATCCGCCGTAGTGGGCGATCTCTTTCACGATGCTGGAACTTAAAAACATGTAATCCTTACTGGTGGGAATAAACAGGGTCTCAATCTCACAGGACAGTGCATGGTTTGTCAGCGCCATCTGAAACTCATACTCAAAATCAGACATCGCGCGGATTCCCTTGATGATGACCTTGGCGTTTTCCTTTCGCATAAAATCGACCAGCAAGCCGGAGAAGGAACGTACCTCGACATTGGAATAGCCGGCCACCGCCTGTTTTAGCATTGCTACCCGCTCATCCACGTGAAAAAGCGGCTTTTTTGCATGGTTAATCAAAACGGCAACCACAACCCGGTCAAACAATTTTGAAGCCCGTGCGATTACATCCAAATGACCGTTGGTACAGGGGTCAAAGCTACCGGGATATACAACTGTTTTCATGATTTCACCCCTGTAATATGGTGAGAACGGTTTTGCCGTAGGCGGCCGTGCGCCTCACCGTATAATATGTATCATCGACCGTCTCGCCGTTCTTTTCGCTCTCTGCCACGATGAGTCCGCCTTTTTTTAAAAGACCGCGCTGATGAATCAATGCGAGCGCCGGTTTAATATGACCCCGGTTA
>CAVGTH010000009.1:15565-16420 GCA_963632045.1 Roseburia faecis
GGTTCAATATGACCCCGGTTATAAGGGGGATCCATAAGGATCAAATCAAAGCTTTCATTGCACCGGGACAAAAAATCCTGTACGTTTTGCCGGTATAGGGCGGCGGATGCAAGCAGCTTTGCGTTTTGCAGATTTTCTTGTATGACAGAAAAAGAAGCCGGGTCGTTATCTACAAAAGTACAGTGCGCGCAGCGTCTGCTCAGGCACTCGATCCCCAAGGCACCGCTGCCGGAAAAAAGATCCAGCACCGTATCGCACGGCAGGTAAAACTGAATGATGTTAAACAGGGATTCTTTGACGCGGTCGGTGGTAGGGCGCGTATGCAGCCCCTCCGGTGTTTTAAGCTGAAACCCTCTGCGAAGGCCGGAAATAATCCGCAAAAGAAAACCCCCTCAATCATCCGTGATACACTCTGTATATCATAATATTTATCGACTGATTTGTCAAGTGCTTTTTTGTGCCTGTTTTGTATAAAAGAAAAGCCCCCGCCGTGCCGTAATATGAGGTTTTGTAAAAACCTGGAAACCAGGTAGGAAAACGCCCGGAAACATTACAAGTCCACTGGATGCGTAAAGCATGAGGCATGTGCGCAATTCCCGGAGACAAAGCCCCTTTGCAAAAGTGTTGGTTTTACATTGTAACCTCTATTACGAACAGAGCAGGGAACAACTTCTCTCTATCTCTATTATAGCATGATTTCAGAGAAATACAAGTGTTTCGGCAAAGTTTTTTATAATTTTTTTCATCGCGGCGCTTTTGTTGCAGAGCGGTTACAAAGAATTTACAATTTCTTTCAACCTGCGGTTTTGCATTGCAATCTGAAAAAAATAAAGTATAATGGTACTTGGACAAAGG
>CAVGTH010000009.1:16430-18909 GCA_963632045.1 Roseburia faecis
AAATAAAGGTATTGATTGAGGACAACGAGGCAAAGCAGTGGAACATATCTTTTCAAAGCCTTTGCGAAAACACGCCGCAGATGCGCCGCGTGTTTCAGACGGCGGTTGCGTTCGCGGAGGAGAATATTGACTTTTCGGTCGATGGCGCTAAATTATTTGTAGAGGCCATTCATTCCGAGGCACCGTATGATTTCGGGATGCTGATTACCAGAGTTTGCAGCGAGGACGAGTTAAAGCATGCGATCAAAAGCTGCACGTATCAGGGCAAGCTGCGAAAAACCCGTATGGAGATCGAAAAACGGAGCCGCCGCCCAAGGATGATTTATCGCTTTGCGGAGTTTGAAAACGCGTGCAGAGCCGTCGGCGAGATGGCAGGAATTTACCGTGGCGAGAGCCGACTTTATAAGTATCAGGGGGCGTTTTATCTGCTGCTGGAGTTGTCGCCTGAGGATTTCGTGAAGGATATGGAGGCAGTTTTGGGAGAGTTTGGCTATGCGGTGCAAAACGGGCAGTATATGCACGGCAGGCTGAATGAATACGGACAGGTGATGATTCCGCGCAATGCGGTCGGCGTGATGGAGGAATATTTTTGTGTACGCTGATATTAGGTTAATCTTAAATGAAATGAAAAAGGCGCCGCGCGGCGCCTTTTTTTGATGATGTTTTTGGATGATACGATATTATTTTACATCGTATCATACGGAAGTTGATTTGCAAAAGAGACCGCAATGAGTTTGTAAGAATATGTCAAAAACGGCCGTTTTATTTTGTATATAATGCTGTATTTTGCTTTCGCTATTGCAAATAATGAAAAACTGTGGTATACTGTCAGGGTTATTTTAGTTTGCCGTGCGCGGCAAACGAACTCTGGAGAGGCTCTGCGTTCCGGCAGGGCGCCGAAGGTGTACGGCGGATTGCAAATCCGTTAATCTCTCAGGCAAAAGGACAGAGATGCATAGGACTCTACCCTCTCCGGGAAAATGAAAAGGAGGGTTTTTTTTATGCGATTTTTCAGAAAAAAATCGACGCGCAGGGGCGTGCTGCTTCTTAGCATCACCTTGCTGATCACACTTTTGACAACCTTTATGCTGACCGGCTGTCAAAAAATCGAAAACGCGGACAATGCGCCGCTCACCTTTACGGACATTCTGGGAAAGATCGATGATTTTGTTTGGGGAATCCCGTTGATTGTCCTGATTCTGGCTGCCGGAATTTTACTGACGGTACGCGTCGGTGTCCTTCAGGTACATAAGCTTCCGCTGGCACTTAAGTATATGTTTGCCAACGAAGAGGACGGCGAGGGCGAGGTTTCCAGCTTTGGCGCTTTGTGTACGGCGCTTTCCGCAACCATCGGCACCGGTAACATTGTCGGTGTTGCAACGGCGATTGCCGGCGGCGGCCCGGGTGCGCTTTTCTGGATGGAATTTGCGGCGTTTTTGGGTATGGCAACCAAATATGCCGAGGGACTTCTTGCTGTAAAGTACCGCAGTATCGATGAAAACGGAAAGGTGCTTGGCGGCCCGTTTTATTACATTGAAAAAGGTATGGGCAAAAACTGGAAGTGGCTGGGCAAGCTGTTTGCCATTTTCGGTGTGCTGGCCGGCCTTTTGGGGATCGGCACCATTACCCAGATTAACGGAATCACCTCGGCGGCACAAAACTTTTTTGATCCGCAAAACGCCCATGTGGCATTTACCATCGGCGGCACCGGCTATTCCTGGTCGATCGTCATTGCCGGCGCATTGGTGACCCTTTTTGCAGCTTTGGTTGTCATCGGCGGTATTCAGCGGATTTCCAAGGTTTCTGAAATTATTGTTCCGTTTATGGCGGTTCTGTACTTTGTCTGCTGCATCATTTTGCTGATCGTAAACATCAAGGCGCTGCCGAGTGCGATCGTTCTGGTTGTAAAATCAGCATTCTGCCCCAAGGCAGTCTTTGGCGGTGCGGCCGGCATCACGATAAAAATGGCAATGCAGAAGGGTATCGCGCGCGGTATCTTCTCGAATGAAGCAGGCCTCGGCTCCGCGCCGATCGCGGCAGCGGCGGCCAAGACCAAAGAGCCGGTGCGTCAGGGTCTGGTTTGTATGACCGGTACCTTCTTTGACACCATTGTAATTTGTACCATGACCGGTCTTTCGGTTATTTTGACGGATACCTATAAAGAGGCAATGAACGGTACCTTAGCCGGTGCGGCGGTGACGACCGAGGCGTTTACGCGCGGTTTGCCTTTCTCCAACCACATCTGTGCATTTTTGCTGATGGTTTCGCTGATCTTTTTTGCATTTACCACGATTTTGGGTTGGGATTATTATTCCGAGCGCTGCCTGCAATACCTGATCGGCGACCGCAAGGCTGCGCTGATGGGCTACAAGATTTTGTACATTCTGGCCGTGCTGGTCGGCCCGTATCTGACGATTTCCTTCGTCTGGACGCTTGCGGATATCTTTAACGGCCTGATGGCGCTGCCGAACCTTGTGGC
>CAVGTH010000009.1:18919-21908 GCA_963632045.1 Roseburia faecis
AAGGAGACCAAAGCATACTTCGGAAAACTGGAGAATCAAAAGCTGAAATAGAGAAAATTCGACCCCTTTTTGAAATTTTTTTCAAAAAGGGGTTGCTTTTTTATGATAACTGTGCTACAATGCCTGTAATGATTTTGCAAGATCAAGAAACACAGAGAGGAATTACAGGCATGAACGGGTTAAAAAACATCATAGCATCCGCAGCATATTATTTTGTCTTTAGCTTTAGCTTTTTTGGCTACGGCTATTTTGCTATGAACAGTTTTAAAACTTCCTTTGAGCCTGGACTTGTTGTGTAAGTCGATATTTTATGAATGTAAAATAAAAGGGCGGGTTCAAAGGAACCTGCCCTTTTTCTATGAAGAAAATAGGGCGCAGGGGAGCGAAATCAAATCCGATGCCGCGTACCTAAGACCCGGAGGAGGAATTTAAAATGGTTGTAATTATGAAACCGCGTACATCGCAGGACGATGTGGAGAAGATGATATCCTATATCAAAGATATGGGACTGGACGTTATGGTAAACGAGGGCGTTGACTGTACCGTGCTGGGACTTTTGGGCGATACCAGCCGGATCGACCCGGACACACTGATGCTCAACCGGCATGTAGACCGCGTGATGCGGATTGCCGAACCGTTTAAAAAAGCAAGCAAAAAGTTCCACCCGGAGCGCACCGTGGTCTCGGTGGGAGACGCGAAGATCGGTGCGGAAAACACCTTTACGGTGATTGCCGGGCCTTGCTCGGTGGAGAATGAAAAGCAGATTTTGACCGTGGCAAACGGCGTGAAGGAACGGGGCGCAAAGCTACTGCGCGGCGGCGCATTTAAGCCCAGAACCTCGCCGTATTCCTTCCAGGGCTTAGAACTTGCCGGACTGGAGCTTTTAAAGAAAGCCAAAGCGGAAACCGGGCTTCCGATTGTGACGGAGATTATGTCCCCGGCACTGGTTGAGACCTTTGAACGGGACGTTGACCTGATTCAGGTCGGCGCGAGAAACATGCAGAACTTTGACCTGCTTAAGGAACTTGGCAAATGCAGCAAGCCGATTTTGTTAAAGCGCGGCTTATCCGCCACTATCGAAGAATGGCTGATGTCGGCGGAGTATATCCTGGCCGGCGGCAACTCCAACGTCATTTTGTGTGAGCGCGGCATCCGCACCTTTGAGACCTATACCAGAAACACCTTAGATCTCAGCGCGATTCCGGCGGTAAAGCGGCTGAGCCATCTTCCGGTGATTGTCGATCCGTCGCACTCTGCCGGGATGAGTTGGATGGTAGAACCGCTTTCTCTGGCTGCGATGGCGGTTGGCGCGGACGGACTGATTGTCGAAGTGCATAACTGCCCGGAGAAAGCCCTGTGCGACGGTGCACAGTCGCTGAACCTTAATCAGTTTGACGATTTGATGAACAAGCTTGGAAAAACCGGAGAGAGCCTGGGCATCGCGGTTTAGCCGAAGGCCGAAAGCGAAAGTCCGCCTCTTAAAATCGGAGTTTGGATTACGCGCTTTCGGCGGAAAGGAAGGAGATCAGATGGAAGAACATTTTCGGGTCGCCGTGATCGGGCTTGGACTGATCGGCGGCTCTCTCGCAATGGCGCTGCGCGGATTTCGCGATGCCGAAATCATCGGCTGCGACATTGATCCAAAGACCAGAGCGGCGGCAGAAAAGAGCAAAGCGTTTTTTCGCGTGGTCGGGGATCCGGCAGAGGCGATTAAGGACGCAAACCTTGTTGTTTTATGCGTTTATCCGGACGCCATTTTAAAGATCGTACAGGAAAACCGGGACGCCTTTCGGCCGGGGACGGTGGTAACGGACGTTTGCGGCATCAAGCGTGAGGTGGCGGACGGCATGACAAAGCTGCTCCCATGCGGCGTGGATTATGTGGGCGGTCATCCCATGGCCGGAACGGAAAACAGCGGATTTTCCTACGCCAGTGCGGAACTTTTCTGGATGTCGGGCTTTATCATCACGCCGATGGAGAACGCAAGTGAGGAAAGCGTCGCCCTGGTTGCCGAGATGGCGCATTACATCGGCGCAACGCGGATTACCACGGCCGGGTGCAGGGAACACGACCGCATCATCGCCTATACCAGCGATCTGATGCACCTTGCGGCGGCAGGGCTTTGCCTTGACTTTCCGCACGCGATGAACCGCGCCTATACGGCCGGTGCGTTTCGGGACTGCACCAGGATTGCAAAGATTAACCCCAAACTGTGGACAGAACTGTTTTTGTCCAATCGGGAGAATGTGATTTTAGAACTTGACCGCTACCAAAACAGTTTAAACCGGCTTCGGACGGCGGTGGAGACGGGCGATGCCGAAGCGCTTTCGGCGCTTTTAAAGACGGCGGCAGAAAATAAGGAAACCATGCAGCAGGCAGAACCCGAAGTTTTGTATCAGGAAAACAGAAAAGATAGGTGATTGAAATGAAAAATCTGCGTGTCAATCTTCCCGGACGGTCGTATGACATCCGTATCGAACACGGCTTGCTCCGCCGCGCCGGAGAAGAAATCCGTACCGTATATCAGGGAGAAAAAATTACCATTATTACGGACAGCAATGTCGGCCCTCTTTACGCCGGCGTTTTGCGTACCTCGCTGGAGGAGGCAGGGTATTGGGTGCATACCTGCCAGATTCCGGCCGGAGAGGAAAGCAAGGATCAAAAACAACTCTTTATGCTCTATGACGAGATGCTGGATTTCGGCATGACAAGGACGGATCTGGTGATCGCCCTGGGCGGCGGCGTTGTGGGCGACCTTGCCGGGTTTGCGGCGGCAACGCTGCTGCGCGGCATCCCGTTTGTGCAGATTCCCACCACCATTTTGGCACAGGTCGATTCCAGCGTGGGCGGCAAGGTTGCCATTGATCTCCCTAAAGGGAAAAACCTGGTCGGCGCGTTTTATCAGCCAAAGATGGTGCTGATGGATCCCTCGTGTTTAGAGACCTTGCCGGTTCGCAACCTGGCGGACGGCATGGCAGAGGTAATCAAG
>CAVGTH010000009.1:21918-24377 GCA_963632045.1 Roseburia faecis
GTACGGCGCGATCCGGGACGCGGAATTTTTTGCGATGCTGGAGCAGATCAAGTGCCGGGAAGAATTGTTTGCAAAAATTCCCGAAATCGTGTATACTAGTTGTGATATCAAACGTCAGGTGGTCGAAGAGGACGAGCACGACACCGGCGGCAGAATGATTTTAAACTTTGGACATACCTTCGGCCATGCCATTGAGAAGCAGTATGCTTATCGAACCTATACGCACGGCGAGGCGGTGGCAATCGGTATGGTGATGGCCTGTGCGTGGGGCGAAAAATGCCAAATCACCGCGCCCGGCACACGGGAGCGGATGGAAAAGCTGCTCACCCAGTTTGGGCTGCCGATTCGTACCGAATTGACCGCCGAGGCGCTGAGAGACGCCGTCTCGGTCGATAAAAAGGGAGAGGGCGGCAAAATCAATCTGATCTTATTGAAGGAAATCGGATCGGTTTTGGTGAAAAAGGTGGACAAAGACGAATTTGTTTTATCATAAGACTTGGAGGAAACCATGGACGTTTTAACCATTGACCCTAATATGCTGCGCGGAACCGTGCAGGTTCCGCCGTCAAAGAGCGTTGCGCACCGCGCCATCATTGCGGCGGCGCTCTCACGCGAGGCGTGCCGGATTCGAAATATTGCACTGTCAAAGGATATTCTGGCAACGCTGGGATGCATGAAGGCGCTCGGCGCCGCGTTCTCTGTGGACGAAAAAGAGCATACGGTCGTATTTGAAAAGACGGCGCAGCGCAGAATAAAAAAAGAGGCGGTGCTTTGCTGCGAAGAGAGCGGATCGACCCTGCGGTTTTTGATTCCGTTGGCGCTGCTCTGCGCAAAGACCGTCACCTTTGTGGGAAAGGGACGTTTGATGCAGCGTCCGCAAACGCCGTATTTTTCCATCTTTGACAAAAAGGGAATCTCCTATCACATGGAGGGCGACCGCCTGCGCGTCAGCGGTACGCTTTCTGCCGGGCATTATGCGCTGCCGGGCAACGTCAGCTCCCAGTTTGTGTCGGGGCTTTTGTTTGCGCTGCCGCAGCTTGCCGGTGACAGTGTGATTGAGATCACGACCGAGATGGAGTCAAAGGCCTACCTGGATTTGACACTTTCGGTGCTGAAGGACTTTGGGATTTCGGTGACCCATGAAAATTATCGGCGGTTTCTGATTCCCGGCGGACAACAATACCGCGCGTGTCCTTATACCGTAGAGGCGGATTATTCGCAGGCGGCGTTCTTTTTGGTTGCCGGCGCGCTGGGTTGTGACGTTCGGTGCAGGGGCTTGCGGCCGGACAGCTTGCAGGGCGATCAAAAGATTCTTTCTTTGATCGAAAAGACCGGCGCAAAATTAACCAGATTTTCAGACGGCAGTGTGAAGGCGGAACCGACCGCTATGATGCACGGAATTGAAATTGACGCCAGAGAGATCCCGGACTTGGTTCCGATCCTGGCGGTGCTTTGCGCCTTTTTAAAAGGCGAGAGCCGTATCATCAACGCAGGGAGACTGCGCATGAAAGAGAGCGACCGCCTGGCGGCAATCGCGTCGGAACTGAGCCGATTGGGCGCGCATGTCAAAGAGGGAACGGATTCTTTAACCATTGAGGGAAGCCAGACGCTGCACGGCGAGACGGTGTCCGCGTGGAACGACCACCGCGTCGCGATGGCGCTCGCAATCGCGGCCTGCCGCTGCGAGGGCGCGGTTACGCTGACCGGCGCCAAAGAGGCGGTAAAGAAATCCTATCCCGATTTTTTTGCAGTATACCGGGCTTTGCAGTAGGATCATACGAAGTAGAAACCGAAGAAGGGCGGCGATAAGATGAACACCTGGGGTGAGAGAATCAAAATCAGTATTTTCGGAGAATCGCACGGTGAGGGAATCGGCGTTGTCATTGACGGGATTCCGGCCGGAACAGAACTGGATATGGAAGAGATCGAGCGGGAGATGCAGCGGCGTGCGCCGGGCAGAAATGCCATGTCAACGGCACGCAGCGAGGCGGATCGGGTGCAGATTCTGTCCGGCTTTTTTCAGGGCAGAACGACCGGCACACCGCTTGCCGGTGTGATTTTTAACACCAACACACGATCCAAAGACTACACGCCGGAACTTTTGCGGCCGGGACATGCGGACTACACCGGATTCGTCAAGTACGGCAGCGCACATGACTGGCGCGGCGGCGGCCATTTTTCCGGCAGAATCACGGCACCGCTGGTGTTTGCCGGCGCGGTGGCAAAGCAGGTTTTATTAAAGCACGGCATCGTGATCGGGGCGCATATCAAAACGCTGGGTACGATTGAGGATACGCCGTTTGACGCGGTGCATCTGACAAAAGAAGATTTGCAAAAACTAAGAGACCGCGCGTTCCCGGCGCAAAGTGAAGAGAGCGCCGCGGCAATGCAGAACTATATTTTAGAAAAGAAACAGGAACTCGATTCCGTCGGCGGCGTGATTGAGTGCGGTATGGTCG
>CAVGTH010000009.1:24387-28425 GCA_963632045.1 Roseburia faecis
AGCCGTTTTTCGGGTCAGCGGAGAGCCGGATTTCTTCGATGATGTTTTCGATCCCGGCAGTGAAGGGCGTTGCGTTCGGCGAGGGATTTCACTTTGCCGCAATGACCGGCAGCGAGGCCAACGACGCCTTTTATACCGAGGACGGCATCATCAGGACCAAAACCAACCACAACGCCGGCATTAACGGCGGTATTACCAATGCGATGCCGGTTGTCTTTACGGTTGCGGTAAAGCCGACGCCGTCCATCGCAAAGCCGCAGCAGACGGTGAATATTAAAACCATGGAAAACACAGAACTTTCGATTCACGGACGGCATGATCCCTGTATCGTGCACCGCGCGGTACCGGTGGTGGAGGCCGGCGCTGCAATCGCGGTTTTGGATATGTTAAGCAGCAGGCAGGAGAGATTTTAGTGAGAGATTTAAGAGAACTCAGAGACGAAATCGACCGCATTGACCGGCAGCTGCTCCCTCTTTTTATTGAGCGGATGGAGCTTTGCGGTGCGGTCGCGGACTATAAAAAGGAGAACGGGCTGCCTGTTTTGGACGCCGCACGGGAAAAACAGGTGCTCAAAGAAAAACAGGCGCTTTTGACAAAACCCGGCTATGACGAGGCGGTGTACGAATTTTTCAGTTCGGTCATGGCGATCAGCCGCGGTTTACAGGCAAAGAAAATCAAGGACACAAAAAAGGAAGAAGAGTTTTGTGCGTATTTTACACAGCTTCAGGATCGGGCGGTGCATCCCACCGTTTGCTATTTCGGCACCAGGGGTTCGTACAGCGAGGCGGCGGCAATCCGATATTTCGGCGAAGGTGAGACGCGGTTTTGCGCCGATAGCTTTGAAGGGGCGTTTGCGGCTCTGGCGGAGCAGTGCGCCGACTATGCCGTTGTCCCGATTGAAAATTCGTCCACCGGCGCTATCGCAGAGGTCATGGATCTTTTGGAGCACTGCGGATGTTATATGGTCGGCGAGGTGCATCTGCCGATCTGCCACTGTCTGCTTGCCAAGGCAGGCACCGCGGTCGGCGATATCAAAACCGTGTATTCCCATGAGCAGGGGCTGCTGCAGTCTAAAGACTATCTGAAATCCCTGGGCGATGTCAGACAGGAGGTCTGCTGCAGTACGGCGATGAGCGCAAGAATGGTCGCCGAGAGCGATGATCCGACCGTTGCCGCGATTGCCGGACGGCAGAACGCGGCGCTTTACGGGCTGACGGTTCTCAAAGAGAATATCAATACCAGCGCGCAAAATACAACGCGCTTTGCCGTGGTTGCCAAACGGCCGGAGAACAGCGCGGCGTGCAATAAAATCAGCATTGCGTTTACCTTGGCGCACGAATGCGGCGAGCTTTATCGGGTGCTTTCGTGCTTTGTGAGAGGCGGACTGAACCTTTTAAAGCTGGAATCCAGGCCGATCCCCAACCAGCCGTTTTCTTATATGTTTTTTGTGGATTACAGCGGAAATCTTTCCGATCCGCATGTCAGAGCGGTGACCGAGGCCGTGATTGCGGAAACCCAGCGGTTTAAGCTGCTCGGAAACTATCCGGCAGGATCAGTAAAGGAGCAGTCATGAAGGATATTATTTTAATCGGTATGCCGGGATCGGGAAAGACCACGGTCGCAAAGCTTTTGGCAAAGCGGCTCGGCTGTCCGTTTGTCGATGTGGACGCCGAGATTGTGCGGTACGCCAAAAAGAGCATCGCGGACATTTTTGCCGATGAGAAAGAAGAGGGATTCCGGAAAATAGAGACCCGTGTGTTTGAAAATTGTGTGCACGGCGGCCGTGTGATTGCGACCGGCGGCGGCATCGTAACCCAAGCGGAAAACGAGCCAATCGCAAAGAGAGGGCAGGTGGTCTTTTTAAACCGCCCGTTAGAAGAAATTTTGAAGGACGTTGACACAAAGTCCCGTCCGCTTTTGGCAGACGGAAAGGAAAGGCTGTACCAATTGTATGAGGCGCGGTATCCGCAATATTGCGCCTGGGCGGCGATTCAGATTGATGGCGTGATGCGCCCGGAAGAAACGGTTGAAAAAATCTTGCAGGAGGTAGCAGAGCATGAAAATTATGGTGATTAACGGACCGAACCTTAATATGCTGGGCGTTCGTGAGCCGGACGTTTACGGAAAAAAGGATTACAGCGCACTGGAACAGGAACTGGAGCAGTACGGCGCGGCACATCAGGTTGAGGTGATTGTGCTGCAAAGCAACGGCGAGGGTGAAATCATTGATTTTATCCACCATGCACTGGGCAGCTGCGACGCGATTGTCATCAATCCGGGCGCTTATACCCATTACAGTTACGCAATCTATGACGCCCTGGCGGCGGTTAAGCTGCCGTGCATTGAGGTGCATCTGAGCAATATCCATAAACGGGACGCGTTTCGGCATCAGTCCGTGACGGCACCGGCTTGTATCGGACAGATCTGCGGCCTGGGATTTCGGGGATATACGCTTGCTATGGACTATTTGTTAGAAGAGGTGCTATGCGATGATCAAGCTTGCAGTGATCGGTGATCCGATCGGACACAGTCTGTCGCCGGTGGTGCACGGCGCAATTTTAGACCAAATCCATGTGCCGTACGAATACCAAAAGATCGAAGTAAAACGCGGAGAACTTCCGCAGTTTTTGGAATACGCCAAAAAAGAGGCGCTGACAGGGTTTAACCTGACGATGCCGCATAAAAAGGATATTCTGCCGTATCTTGATGAGACCGAAACGGAGGCGCAGCGCTTTCAGGCGGTGAACACCGTTTATCAAAAGGACGGTCGGCTTTTGGGCTATAACACGGACGCGGCCGGATATACGGCAGCGCTGGCTGCGATCGGACGGACGCTTTCCGATAAAAATGTGGTGATTTTGGGCGCCGGCGGTGTCGCCGGGACGCTTTTAAAAAAGGCGGCCTATGAGGGCGCCGCGTCAGTGACGGTGCTCAACCGCACCCCGTCACAGGCAGAGCGGCTTTGCGGCGATGCCGAGAAGGAGACCGGCAAGGCGGCGGTGCCGCTTTCCATGACATGTGACAATTTAGAGCGTGCCTGCCGGACGTGCGACGTTTTGATTCAGGCGACGCCGCTTGGAATGCAGGGCGTGAAGGAAGATTATACGGATTTTTCTTTTTTGGACGCGCTGCCGCCCGATGCGCTTGTGTCCGACCTGATTTACCGCCCGGACAAAACCGCGTTTTTGCACGCGGCGGAGGAGCGGCGGCTTGCCACCATGAACGGGCTTGGCATGCTGATCTTTCAGGCGATGCTCGCCGATGAAATATATTTAGAGAGAACGATTGATAAGACGGCGATTTATCCTGCCGTTTGCGATGCCGTGCGCTGACCCATCTACACCAAAGGAGCCTTGGAGGAAGTTTATGAAGAGAATCATCACGATCCAGGATTTGTCCTGCGTCGGCAAATGCTCACTCACGGTGGCGCTGCCGATTATCTCGGCGGCCGGCGTTGAGGCCTGCGCCTTGCCGACGGCGGTTTTATCAACCCACACTGCCTTTTCGCATTATACCTACCATGATTTAACGGACGAGATCAGGCCGATTTCCGATGTTTTTACCGCACTTCAGCTTGACTTTGACGCGATTTACACGGGATATTTGGGGTCGGTGCATCAGATGGAGGCGGTGGAGTCGTTTATTGACCGATTCCGCAAAGAAAAGACGGCGGTCATCATTGACCCGGTGATCGGCGACTTCGGAAACCTGTATCATGGGTTTGACCAGAATTTTGCCGATCACATGGCAAGGCTTTGCAAAAAGGCGGATCTGATTTTGCCAAACCTTACCGAGGCGTCCTACATGCTTCGGATTCCTTATCGCGAGACGTATGACGAGCCTTATATCCGAGATGTGCTGCTCCGTCTGGCCGACCGCGGAATCCGGCGGATTGCCCTGACCGGCGTGAGCTTTGAAGAGGATAAAATCGGTTTTTATTTTTACGATGCTGCGGAAAATCGGTTTTTCAGCTATATGAACGAAAAACACCCGGCCGTATATCACGGAACCGGGGATATCTTTGCCTCGGCGGTTACC
>CAVGTH010000009.1:28435-31626 GCA_963632045.1 Roseburia faecis
GTTTTGAAGCCGTATTTTAAGTTTATACTTCGTCAAAAAACCGCCGTATACGTCAGTATTACGGCGGCTTTTCTTCTTGTCTAAAGCTTAAACTACGATGTTCAAAACTGCTTTGCACCCTGGAAACAATATTTTTTGATGAAGGTCAAGGCAAAAAAGTGAGTAATCCTGTCGGATTGCGAGACTTTTTTAACGCAGAGATTCGCAAAAAATATTGTTTCTCAGGGCAACGTTTCCTTGTCCGGTGGCGGCTTTTGGTGTGCTCGTTCTTTTTTTAGGCTGCTGCGGTTTTGCCGAGCGTGCGGCAATCTTCCAGCGCCGCATCGTCGGGGCTTTCGTTGACGATAAGACCCTCACCGCCGATCAGTTCCGCGCCGGCGGCCTTGACGCGCTCTTCCCAGCTGCGCATCCATTCGCCGTCTCCCCAGCCGTAAGAGCCGAACAGGCCGACCTTTTTTCCGGCGAGTTTGGGTTCAAGCTCCGTAAAAAACGGTTCAAATTCGTCCTCCTCCAAGACTTCGGCGCCCATGGCCGGGCAGCCTAAGAGCAATACGTCATAAGCCGCAGCTGCCGCTGCGTCCGTTTCAGAGACCGAAAAGATCGCGCTGTCTGCGTCAGCCGCCTTTGCGCCCTCGAAAACGGCGTTTGCCATCTCCTGGGTGTTGCCGGTCCCGCTCCAATAAATTACTGCTGTTTTCATCATGTAACCTCCTATATAAAATGAAATCATTATTTTTTACGATGCACAAAAGATTTTGCAAAGGCTGTCACCCTGCGATACACGCCGCGTGAGCGCGGACTTGCACCGCGCGTAACGCGCAAACTGCGCCTTGGCGCGCGCCGCATTATGATAGACCTTCCATTCGCCGCAAAGGAGACAGTTTTCGCCCTTATGCCGGATAAAACCGGTGATGTCCTCGGCCGGGTATCCCAAAAAGGCGCCGATCTCATGCGGAAAGGCGGAGTGCTTTAACCGCTCCTTTAAAATGGCAAGGTAGGTGTCAAGACAAAACTCCTCCGGGTAGCCGGCCTTGACGAGCAGAGCATGAATCTCTTCCCGTTTTAAGTAGCGGCACAAAACCTCCTTGCGAAAGACAAGAAGAAGAACGCGCCGCTCGCATTCGCAAATCGGCACCAGATAAATATCTTTGGCACAAAAGGCCAGATTGAGCGCGTGGATTTTGTTTTTTAAATCCGGGATTTGCGCAAAAAAACAGGTCACTAAGTTTGCCGCCTTCATGCCGGCAAGAGCCGGTGCGCAATACTTTGCCAGTAACAGTTCTAACATGGGACAGCCTCCCTAAAAGTTAGTTTTGACTAACCAATGTGTGATAAAAAAGCCTCCAAAGAGGCGCTTTGCCTTTGCAAAAAGCAAATATTCACCAAAATGGGTGAAACATCGTCAGCCTTTGGCGATACAAGGTGTATCAGTCAAATTATAGAGTTAGTCTTATCTAACTCTAATAGGATTGTATCAGAAAAGGCGGCGTTTGTCAAGAACTTTTTTTCGGCTAACCCTACATCACATAAAACAGAATGCAGAGAAAATGGAGCAGACTGCCCAGCACAATAAACAGGTGGAATACGGAATGGATATAGGCGTGCCGTCTGCCGAGGGCGTAGAGCACTGCACCGACGGTATAGGCAACGCCGCCGCCAAAGAGCAGCCACATGCCGCCTGCGCCGACGGCGCGGTAGATGGTCGGCAGTGCGAAGATCAGGCACCAGCCCATGCCGAGATATAAAAACATAGAAAGGCGTTTAAACTTTTTTAAACTGATGGCGTTTAAGGTAATGCCGATGGCGGCAAGCCCCCATACAATGCCAAAGTATACCCAGCCGAGCGCAGTGTTCTCCGCCCGAAGGCTACAGAGCGCAAATGGGGTATAGGTACCGGCGATCAAAAGATAAATGGCGCAGTGGTCTAAGATACGAAAGACCTTTTTTGCCTTAAAGTCCGGTTTTAAACCGTGGTAGATGCTGGACATGCAGTACAGAACAATCATCATTGCGCCAAAGATTGCGCCGCTGATGACGCCGTAGACATTGCCGCGGAGCGCGGCAAAAATCACACAAAGCGCGGTGGCGCAAACGCCGAGCGCGCCGCCCACAATGTGAGAAACCATATTAAAGATTTCCTCGCCCTTGGTGTAAAAGGGGATCTCGATTTTCGACAGTTTATTTCCCATAGATGATACCCTCGTTCCCACATAACTTCCCGGAGAGTATTTTAGCACAGTTTACCCCAAAAGGCAAGATAAAAACGGTCGGAAAAAGGCACAAAAATAGGAAACTGCGGTAAATTTTACACGCCGGAATAGGCGGAAAATCCGCCGTCTACCGGGATTACCGATCCGGTCACAAAGCCGGACGCCCTTTTGGAGAGTAAGAAAAACAGTGCTCCCAAAAGCTCTTCGGCGCTGCCGAACCGTCCCATGGGCGTGCCGGAGAGGATTTTTTCGCTGCGCGGCGTGTTGGCTCCCGACGCGTCTTTTAGCAGACTTTCGTTTTGTTTGGTAAGAAAAAAGCCGGGCGCAATCGCGTTGCAGCGGATGTTCGTTTTGGAAAAGTAAACCGCGAGCCATTGGGTGAGGTTTGAGACCGCGGCCTTTGCGCCGCTGTAAGCCGGGATTTTTGTCAGCGGCCGGTCGGCGTTCATACTGGAAATATTGATGATGGCGGCGTCCTCTTTTTGGAGCATGTCCGCGGCAAAGACCTGGGTGGGAAGGAGGGTTCCCAAAAAGTTCAGCGAAAAGACAAATTCAATACCATCCTTATCCAGATCAAAGAAGGTCTTTTTACTGTCCTTGTCCTGCACGGAAAAATATTCGTCCTCGGTGGTTGCCTTGGGGTGGTTGCCGCCGGCGCCGTTGATTAAAAAGTCGCAGCTGCCGAGGTCGGCCAAAACCGCATCATGCACCGTGCGGAGCTGCGCCTGATCCAGTACGCTGCAGGAATACGCCTTGGCGCAGCCGCCTTCGTTTTGGATTTCTTTTGCGCATTGCTCTGCCGCCGCCCCGTTTAAATCCAGCAGGGCGATTTTGGCATGGGTTTTAGCCAGGGCTTTTGCAAACATAGAACACAGCACGCCGCCGGCGCCGGTGATGACAACAACCTTGTCGGTCAGATCAAGCGAAAACGGTAGTTTTGTCATAAAATTTCATCTCGTATAATATAATTATCATCAAAAC
>CAVGTH010000010.1:0-26742 GCA_963632045.1 Roseburia faecis
CTGTGTCGGTTCAGCCACGCCGCAGCGGCACAAAATGCCGTTTACGTGGTGCGTATGAATGATAAAGCGATGATTGAAAAAGACGGCGTGGCCGCGGCCAGCAGTCTGCGGCGAAAGACCTCGCTTTATACCGCAAAGTGGGACAAGCACACGAAAAATCAGGCCGAGGGCAAGACCCTGACCTTTCCGGTTTTGGAAAATTTAGACTGGACGCAGTATCAAAGCATCAACTTTTGGGTGTATTCCGAAAAAAAGACGGACGCGTCCATTGCGGTCTATCTGGAAAACACCAAAATCGGCAGCAAACCGTGGCGGTATGAGTACAGTCACTTTAAGGCGGACTTTAAGGGCTGGAAGAGAGTCAGCATCGATCTGGCCGATATGAATCCGGTGCGCTTTGGCAGCATGAAGGATATCGACCGGATCGGCTTTTCGGCCTACGGCTGGGATTGCGTGCCAAATGCCGAAACCGTGCTGTATATCGATGATATCTATCTTGTGCCGATCGCAGCCGATGACCGTATGCCTGAGACAAAAGCGGACTTTCAGGCGCTGAAGGATAGCCTGAAATTCTATCTCATCGGGGACGGCACGGCGGATCAGCAGTCGGAGGAGGCGGCACGTATTGCGGCCATCGACCGCCGCTGCAAAGAGTTGCTTGGCAGTATGGCAGAATCGGAGGAAGCGCCGTCCCTTTGGGGGAGCAGTGTGCCGCAGAGTACCGCCGCGCTTTCGACCGATTACACCAATCTCTATACCATGGCACAGGCTTATGCATCACCGCGTTCTTCCTATTATAAAGACGCCGCTTTGGGAGAGCGGCTGCGGTTCGGACTTTCCTGGATGCATGCGCATCGGTACGGTGAGGCAGAGTGGAGCGGGGAGGGCTGGTGCACCGCGGTGACCGCCGATAACTGGTGGGACTGGATGATCGGCGCGCCGACTGCACTGGTTCATACTCTGGCCGTCACAGATGACCTTGTGCCGCAGGAGGAGCGGCAGCAATACCTTGCCGATATCTCCCGTTTTGTGCCCCAGGCCGGCATGAACGACTCCAATAAGGCGTGTATTACCTATGTGGTGATTGCCTCTGCCATTTTAGCAGAGGATGCCGCGCGGTTTGCAAGCGGCTATGATGCGGCGCAGCGGTTGTTTTATAACACGGATCAGGATGTGCGTTACAGTACCGGGATGCAGGAGGGCTTTTACAGTGACGGCAGTTATCTCTTTCATGGACGGCACCCCATGAACGGCACCTACGGACTGGAACACTACAAATCCCTGGCGTCCCTTGCGGTGATTCTGAATCGGGGCGGCTGCGGCTTTTTGAGTGCGCAGCTTGTGATGGCAAAGGAATGGTTTGAAAACGCGTTTTTGCCGCTTTGCCATGACGGCGCAATCATGAGTATCGTACGGGGGCGGTATCCCGGTATGGAACGGGAGTCAGGGACAACGCTTGCCGGTGCGCTGGCGGATTTTTTCGCCGTGCTGCCGGAGGATGACGCCGCAGAAATCAGGGCGTACTTAAAGAAACTGATGCAAAACAAAGCGGTCTTAACCGAAAATGTAAACGGCAGCCAGAGCGAAACACTGCTCCAAATCGCCGCCGATGAAACCCTGCCGCCATGGCAGGAACGGCGCGGCGCTGTGGTCTATCCGTTTATGGATCGGGCGGTGTGGCACGGCAACGGGTTTTCGGCCGGGCTGTCCATGTCCTCATCCCGGATTTATAATTACGAATCGATCAGCGGCTGCAATCAAAACGGATGGTACACGGGAGACGGCATGCTCCTATACTACCAGGACGGCTTTTCGGGGTATGACGCCGATTATTGGAAGAGCGCCAACCCTTACCGCCGTCCCGGGACAACGGTGGACGAACAAGAACGGGAGCTTGTCAGTATTCCCAATGCCAGTGCTTATTTAAGCGGCAAGGATTTTGTCGGCGGCGCGGCGTCTGCGGACGGTGCGGCCGGCGTCTGCGCGATGGAACTGCAATCCTATCACAGTGACAAAAGCGCGGACGGGCTTGCACCGCATGAGAGTGATCTGACGGCGAAAAAAGCATGGTTTATGTTTGAAAATGAACTGGTGGCGCTGGGGAGCGGAATTTCCGCCTCGCAGGACAGTATGACAGAGACCGTGATCGAAAATCAAAAAATCGGCACGGGCGGAAAATTGTATATCAACGGCCGGAGCATCTTTCCCGGTGCAGCCGCCGCCATAAACAACGTATCCTGGGTGAGCGTTGACAACCGATACGGCTATTACTTTCCGCAGGAGGAAACCCTTCGGGTACGGCGCAGCGGCGCGTATGCGGAACTCTGGAAAGAACACGGCATCAAGCCGCAAAACGCGCGTTATGCCTATGTGCTGCTGCCAAACCGGGATCGGTCTGCGGTGCAGGCGTATACCGAGGATCCGAAGATTCGGATTGTTAAAAATGAGGAGACGGTGCAGGCAGTCAAAAACGAGGAAAGCAATGTCTGCGGTATGGTGTTTTACAAGGGTGGCGCCTCGGCCGAGGGCGTTTTCGCCAATGATCCCTGCATCGTAATTTTAGAGGAGACGCCGGACGTTTGCAATCTCACGGTTGCCGCACCGGATCATAAGACCAAAAGCGTGACCCTCCGGCTGCGAAGAACCGGGCTGACTCCGGTGCGTGCGGAGACGGGAATAAAGGTGTGGGAGGAGGACGGCAGCACCTGCATCACGGTAGATACGGGTGCGCAGGACGGAAAGAGCCATCATCTTACGCTGCAAAAGCCGGCGTCTGCACGGCTGCGCATCATCGAAAATGCGGACGGCGTATTCTGGATCGCCTATGACAACCGAGGCGGAGCGGAAATGACACTTCCGATCGGGATTGCGGTTTATGATGCGGACGGGGTTTTGAGACAGTACCGCACCGAGACGGTGACGGTTGCCGAAAATCAAACCTATGCGCACCGGATAAAAATTACCCAAGAGGGCGGCCGGACGATGCGCGGCTTTGTGTGGGAGGATCCTGACAGGCTGATTCCGGCAAAGGCAGTGCAGCCGGGAGATTCCGAATAGAAACGGTGCGGTTTTTATCTCCGTTTCTTTCAGTCAAGATACTGTTTTTTCACTTGTTGCATAGAATGGGGCGTGCTATACTCATGATAACGAGATTTAAAATTTTCAGATAAGGAGAATGAGTATGAAAAGAAATTGGATGAAAGCAACGGCGCTCTGCATGGCGGCGGCAGTGGTTTGCTGCGGACTTTCCGGTTGTAAAAAAACAGAAAAAGCAGCCGGCGGCGGAGAGATTACCTATGCGGCGGATGGCAAGATTTATCCGATGCAGTGCGAGGACACCTTATCGCTCTGGATTGATATGGGCGCCGCGGACAACGGCCAGTCCGGCATGGAGGCAACGCCTTTCGGCAAGGCATGGATGGAGCAGACCGGCGTCAATGTGGAATTTATGCATCCGACGGCCGGCAGTACGGAGCAGCTGAGCTTGACGATTGCTTCCGGTGATCTTCCCGATATCATGATTGCCAATATCGCACAGGAGCCGGGCGGTGTTACCAAGTATGCAAAGGACGGCGTGATTATCGATCTGACCGATAACCTTGAAAAATTCTCGCCGACCTATTGGGGTCTTTTAAAAAGCCGCGAGGACATCGATAAAATGTCAAAGAGTGACGACGGCAAATACTACGGCTATAACATGATCTTAAACGAGAAAGAGCTGCGTTCGACCTGCGGCTTTATCGTAAGAAAGGATATTTTGGATCAAGCCGGGCTGCCGGTGCCGGAAACGATTGACGAATGGACGGCGGCGCTGCGTGCGTATAAGGCAAACGGCGCAACCGCACCGCTCAGCTATGACATCGGCTTTTGGGAGCAGTACGGCGGTATGTTTACCGGCGCGTACGGCACCAAGATGGACTTTTACTTAGACGATAACGGCAAGGTGCGCTACGGATTTTTGGACGCCGGCATGAAGGACGTGTTCTCTCTGTTTGCGGACTGGTACAAAGAGGGACTCTTGGATCAGGATATTGCAAAAATTGCCGACGAGGACGCAAGAGTGACGAATTCCAACACCTGTGCCTATGCGGCGTGGGCGTCCTCCATTGCCAAGTTCACCAATGCGATGAAGGGCAAGAACCCCAATGTGGAGCTGGTTGCTGCAAAGTTCCCGGTACTGCATAAGGGCGAGACCTCCAAGTTCGGCATCCAGACCGCTATGGTACCGAAGGCAGGCGCCGGTTACATCACTACCAACTGTAAGAATGTGGAACTTGCAATGCGCTTTTTGGATTACGGCTATACCGAGGCCGGTCATATGCTGATGAACTTTGGTGAAGAGGGCGAGTCCTATACCATGGTAGACGGAAAGCCCAAGTATACCGAGGTTATCACCAATAACCCGGAGGGGCTTTCGATGAGTCAGGTGATGGGCAGATATTTAAGAGGAAACACCGGCGGCCCGTTTGTACAGGATTTGGGGTATTTGCAGCAGTACTATCCGCTGCCCCAGCAGCAGGATGCGGTAAAAACCTGGAGCGAGTGCGGCGCCGAGGACAGAGCCATCCCGAATATCAGCATGACCGAGGATGAGAGCACCGAGGTCAGCAGCATCATGAATCCGATTACGACTTATACCAGCGAGAGTCTTTACAAGTTCATCATGGGCGTTGAGCCGATGAGCAACTATGAGGCATTTGTCGAAAAGATCAAGAGCATGAACATTGACCGCGCCATCGAAATCTATCAGGCGGCGGTAGACCGGTACAACCGGAGATAGAAATTGTGAGGGGCTGTAAAACTACGTTTTTACAGCCCCGAAACGGGACGAAAAAAGCGTGCGGAGTATTTTTTGTCCCGTGAACCGAAACTGATTAAAGGACGGAGATCATCACATGCAAAAGCAAGGTTACACAGCGGTACGGCCGCTGAAAAAACGGTCGGTATGGAAGGAATGGGGATCGGATTTTAAAAAGAACGGGGGCTTATACCTGATCGCCCTTCCGGTCATCCTCTTTTACATACTTTTTCATTATAAGCCCATGTACGGGGTTATTATTGCATTTAAAAATTTTTCGCCTGCAAAGGGAATTTTGGATTCGGATTGGGTGGGATTTCGGTATTTTATTCAGTTTTTAAAGGATGATTATTTCTTCCGCCTGATGCGCAATACCTTAACCATCAGTGTCACAACGCTGATTTTTTCGTTTCCGATGCCGATTATTCTGGCGCTGCTTTTAAACGAGCTGAGAAGCAAGGTGTTTTCGCGGTCGGTTCAGCTGGTGGCGTATCTGCCGCACTTTATTTCTTTGATTGTCATTTGCGGCCTGATCCAAAAGTTCACGTCCGCCAACGGGATTATTACCCAATTGCTGACCCACTTCGGCGGTCAGTCCACCTCGTACCTCAGCCACCCGAAGTATTTTGTCCCCATCTATGTCATCAGCGATATCTGGCAGGAGACCGGCTGGAACTCCATCATCTATCTGGCGGCGCTGACCGGTGTGGATACGCAGCTTTACGAGGCGGCCGCCATCGACGGCGCCGGAAAATGGAAGCAGACGCTCCATGTTACGCTGCCCGGCATTATGTCAACCATTGTCATTATGCTGATTCTGCGGATCGGCGCACTGCTCAGCGTCGGCTACGAAAAAATAATTCTGCTGTACAGTCCGATTACCTATGAAACGGCCGATGTCATTTCGACGTACGTATACCGCGACGGTCTGGTGCAGGGAAACTGGAGTTACAGTACGGCGATCGGCCTGTTTAACTCGGTCATCAATTTTATTTTGCTGATTGTAGCCAATACGCTCAGCAGAAAATACAGCGAGAGCAGCTTGTGGTAAGGGGGAAGAGCAATGAAACGGTCATTTGGCGAAAATTTATTTAACGTACTTAACTGTATGCTGATGGTTTTGATTATGGTGCTTACCCTCTATCCGTTTATCTATGTATTGTTTGCATCATTTTCCAATGCATACGATTTTATGAGCTATACGGGGATCCTGTATCGGCCGGTCGGCTTTACCCTGGATTCTTATAAGATTGTCTTTCAAAACTCCATGATTCTGACCGGCCTTAAAAACACGGTGATTGTGCTGGTGCTAAAGCTTGCCATCGGTCTTTTGCTGACGATTATCGGCGCTTACTTTATGTCCTGCAAGACGGCAAAGCTGGCGCCCGTCTTTAGCATGGCGGTCATTGTAACCATGTTTTTCAGCGGCGGCCTGATCCCGACCTATTTGAATGTAAAGTCCTTTCATTTAGACGATACGCTCTGGGCGCTGGTGCTTCCGGTTGCGGTCAATACCTTTAACATGATTATTACGCGCAACGCGTTTGAGGCGATCCCGGACGGCCTGTCCGAGGCGGCAAAGATTGACGGTGCCGGACATGTCAGAATCCTGTTTGAGATTTTGGTGCCGATGATTATCCCGACCATCGCGGTGATTACGCTCTATTACTCGGTCGAGGTCTGGAACTCCTGGTTTACCGCCATGATTTATTTAAGAAAAAAGTATCTCTATCCCCTGCAGCTGGTTCTGCGTGAGATTTTGATTATGAATAATGTCGGCGCGATGGCATCCGGCGGTGATAACGAGGCGGTTGCCGAAACGGTGCAGTACGCGGTCATGATTGTGGCAACACTGCCGATTCTGCTGGTCTATCCGTTTTTGCAAAAATATTTTGTCAAGGGCGTTATGGTAGGCGCCGTCAAGGGATAAAAACGCCGGGATTTTATAAAGTGAGGGATGAGCATGTTTGGCGCTTTGCGAAAAAAGACGGTACTCTACACCTGGGTTGTGATTTTTTCTGTTGTGCTTTTGATTCCGGCCCTGACCAATTTTTATATTTTAAATCGGATCAAGCGCACACTGCGCAGCGAGACGGAGAGCAAAAACCAATATGTTTTAAATCTGATCCAAAAAAATTGTGACAGTATGCTTGAGGACGCGGACCGTGCGGCAAAGCAGCTGGCAAAGAACGAACTGGCGATCCGTATCGCAGATGAGCCGCTCAGTGCCGCGGTGCGCTACGATGCCGCCCGTCTTTCAACGGCCATGGAACAGACGGTGGGAGGTGTTTATTTAAAGGACACCTTTCTTTACTTTCCGCAAAGCGATCTGATTGTTGCCAAAGAGGGCGTGTGGGAAAGCCGCCGCTTTTTTGATTCGCATCAGGATTTCGGCGAGAACTATGACGCATGGATGCAAAAAATCAGAAGCTATCGCGCCCCGTACGGGGACTGCGGCGAGACGCGCATCAATTTTTATACCGATACCGGCAGCTTTGTGGTTTGTATCTCGGTGGATAAACAGATCGTCCTGCGCGAGACCTTTATGGCAGAGAGCGATGATATCATTGCGGTTGTCAATTCGCGCGGAGAAATGATCTACCGCTGGGGGCCGGCCATCGAGGATCAGGCAAAGGTGCGCGCGTTTATCGGTGCCGGCACCGACAAGCAGGAGCTTAGCATTGACGGCGTAAAAATGATGGGGATCTCCAAAAAGTCCTCGGCATTTCGCTATCGCTACATCTACTTAAGTCCGCTCAGCGTCCAGAATAAAACCATGGAGCGAACGCTTTGGATGGGGATTGTCAGCAGCCTTTTCTGCCTGACGGTGATGCTGGCGCTCTTAGTCTTGTTTATGACCTGGAACTACGGTCAGATTCGGCACCTGATGCAGAATATACTTCCCTTTGCCGGAGAGAACGCAAAAGGCCGCAACGAGTTTGATTTTATCAATGCCAATATTCAAAGCTATAAAAAGCAGATCAGAACCTATGAACGCCGTGCGATTTTGGATAACGAGATGCGGCATTTTGCGACGGTTGCCGACGCGCTGCGCGGATTCGGGCCCGAAAAGGAAATCCCGGAACTGACCCAGTCAAAAGGTCGGAGCGGCTGCGTCTTTTTTGCCGAGATTGAGGATTGCGGCGTGATTGCCGATGACAGCCGCAACAAAAATTGTATTAAGGACACACAGTTTGTGGTGCGCAATGTCTGGAACGATTTAAACGGCAGTGCCGGCACCGAATGGACGGTCATGCCGGAGGGGCTGACCGGGATTTTTACGGCAGACGGTCTGCCGCAGAATTGCCGCGAAACGCTGGGGGCGCTGTTTGAGATCACCAAGGATGTCTTAATGAAAAACCTGGAAATCAGCGTCAGCTTTTATGTCAGCGGAATTGCGGCCGGGTGCGGCGATCTGCCGCAGCTTTACCGCCAGGCGGTAAAGAGTCTGGAATTCGGCAGGTTTTACGGACTCGCCGATGTCTTTTATGACGATATCGAAAAAGCCGAGGACTGTTTTCCGGATATTCCGCAAACGTGCGAAAACGCCCTGATTAACACCATCCGCAGCGGCGATAAAGAGGCGGCGCAGCGCGAGATGGATAAGATTTTAAACGATTATCTTTTATCCCGCCCGGTCGGAACCTGGTACGTCAGCAGCTTTGCGGTGATTTTGATTTATATCATCAAAAATGCCAGCGGACGGGATTTTCGGGCGGATGAAATTAAGATGGCGACCGATGCCAAGGAGCTGACAGAATATTTGAAACGATTTTTAGATGAAGTGATGCAGGATCAAAACGGTGCGGAACAAACGGATCTGTCCGAAAAGATTATGCAGTACATTGAAAAAAATTATACCAACCCGGATCTGTGCGTCAATTCCATTGGAGAGGAATTTGCGATGTCGGCGCAGTATGCGTCGCGGCTGTTTAAAGAGAAAAAAGGATTTCGGATTGTCGATTTGATCCACAAGCTGCGTATCAGCTATGCCAAAAAGCTGCTGCGGCAGGACGAGAATATCAAGGTAGAAGAACTGGCGCAGAGAGTCGGTTACGGTACGACAAGAGCCTTTATGATGCGCTTTAAGGAGCGGGAGGGGATTACGCCCACCCAGTATCGCAGAAGTATTGCAGAGATTTGCCGGGAGAATGGAGAGGAAGCCTGATGAAAAGAAAGAGATGGATCAGCCTTTTGTTAGCGTTTTGTCTGACCTTTTCGGTCGTTTATGCGGCCGGGGATTCCGAAAAGGCGGACGATAGTCTAGAGCGCGTGATTGTTTCGATGGGAAACAAAGAGGCGCTCAGCACCATCGATGGAATTACGGTGGATACAAAGTACGTAAAGAGCGCCAAATATTCCGCCAAGTGGGACAATCACCCCACCAATAAGACGGTGGAATTTAGCGGTGTGCCGTCCGATTGGCGCGACTATGAAGAGATGCGTTTTTGGATGTATTCCGAAAAGGCAACCAATGAGGTTGTGACCGTTTTGGTCTATTGCAAGCAGCGCATCAACGGCATGGTTTATGTCTATACCGACTTTAAGGTGAACTGGGTCGGCTGGAAACAAATCTGCCTGGATTTGTCCGGCTTTAACGTGGTGCGCTACGGCAGTATTGCCGAGGTAGAAAAAATCCAGTTCACCTGCTTTGGCTGGAACTCCACGCCGCTTGAGGGTACCTGCGTCTATTTTGACAATATCCGGCTGAGCAAGCAAAAGTCAACGGCGCTGATGCCGTCCACTGCGGCGCAGTTTGAAACCCTGCGCAAGGAATGGAAGGAATACCTGATCGGCGACGGGACGGTGAACCTGGAAAACGAAGAAGAAAAAAAGAAGCTGAAAACACTGGCGCAAAACGCCAAGGGCGTTTGGCAGAGCATGTATAACGAGGAGGACACGGTTTGCCTCTGGACGCCGGCAAGCGGCTACGGAAAACCGGTCAATTCCAGTACGCTTTCCTATTATTATTCCAACATTCGCGTTATGGCGGAGGCGTACGCAACGCCGGGCAACGAATATTATCATAACACCATGCTCAAACAGGATATTCTGTTTGCCTTAGAGTGGATGTATCAAAACATGTACGGCCCAAGTGAGATGCTCAACCGCGGCTGGCGGGATACGACCCTTACCAACTGGTGGGATTGGCAGATCGGCGCACCGACTGAGCTGATTAACACGCTTTTGATGCTTCAGGATACGCTCAGCGATGCACAGACAAAAAAATATGTGGCGCCGGTGGAATATTTCACGCCGCAGTCGGCGCAGACGGACGCGAATAAGGCCAGCATGGCCTATGTGATCTTAGGCAGTGCCGTCCTTGCGGAAAACACCTTCCGCTTTGCCAACGGCCGCAACGCGATTGAGTCGCTCCTGTACTTTACCGATGGAGACGAGAGCAATTCCTATGATTCGCGGCAGGGCTTTTACCGTGACGGCAGCTATATTTACCATGACCGTCACGCCATGAACGGAACGTATGGGCTTGAAATGCTCAAATCGGTTTCGCCGGCGGTTGCAATTCTGGGCAGAACCCCCTACGGGGTATCGGCTGCAAAGGCGGCAGTGTTTCACGAGTGGATTTATCAGGGCTATGAG
This sequence comes from Roseburia faecis, assembly GCA_963632045.1. Lineage (GTDB taxonomy): Bacteria > Bacillota > Clostridia > Monoglobales > Monoglobaceae > Ructibacterium. The sequence goes on from CAVGTH010000010.1 coordinate 10,400, forward strand.
CCGCTCACCTTTGACGGCGGCGTGATGAGCATTGTCAGAGGACGTTATCCGGGCGGCGAGCATGCCGCCGGCGCGACCGAGATCGGATGTATTTTGGATATGCTGCCGTCTCTTGATGAAGAGAACGCCAAACGCATGAAATCCTATATCAAATATACCGTGCTTTCCGATACCGTGACCGATTACAGTACGGCGCTGCGGCTCAGCCAGCTGCGCGATCTTGAAAAGCTGATGCAGGACGACACGGTGGTGCCGAGAGAACATTATGACATTGCAAAGGTATACGGCAACATGGATAAGGCGGTATGGCAGCGTGACGGCTACGCGGTGGGACTTTCGATGTCGTCCTCCCGGATCTTTAACTATGAAAGCATCAGCGGCTGCAACCAGACCGGCTGGTATATGGGCGACGGCATGCTGCTTTTCTATGACGAAAACGATCAGTCACAGTATGAGGACAGTTACTGGACGGACGCCAACAAATACCGGCTGCCGGGAACGACCGTTGATACGAGAGAGCGGCAGGCCATCAGCATTTCCAATACCGAGGCGTATCTTAGCAGTCAGGACTTTGTCGGCGGCGTCTCCTTAGACGGAAAGTATGCCGTCTGCGCAATGGCGCTGGAATCCTTCCATTCCGAGGGCGGCGGCAAGCTGACCGACCCGATTGCGATGTCGCAGCCGCTGCACCGCAACGACCTTACCGCAAACAAGGCATATTTTATGTTTGATGACGAGGTTGTGGCGCTGGGTTCTGGCATTCACAGCACCATGGACGCCGAGGTCGAGACTACGGTCGAAAACCGCCGTCTGGATGTGGCGCGCAAGGTCATTGCCGGCGGCAGCGAGATTACAAAAAACAAGGAAACTTCGCTTAGCACCGACTATCTTTCGATCGAGGGGTTAGGGGGCTATTACTTCCCGGACGGCGCAGAACTTCATCTAAAGCGCGGCGACTTTCTGGAGGCGTGGTTCTCACACGGAAAGAATCCGGAAAACGCCGGTTATGTCTATGTGCTGCTGCCAAAGCGCGACGAGGCGGCCATCAAGCAGTATGCCAAGGATCCGGATATCACGGTGCTTGCAAATACCGCGTCGCTGCAGGCAGTCAAAGAAAAAAATACCGGCCTTTGCGGCATGGTATTTTGGCAGAGCGGCAGCTTTGGCGATGTGACGGCGCAGCAGAGTGCGATTGTCATGACAAAGACGGACGGGAGCGGCGAAACCGTTTCGCTGGCCGATCCGACGCATAAGCTGGAGAGCGTGACCGTTCGCATTCCGCAGCGGAAGTTGGAGACGGCAGCGGCAGAGGACGGAATTTCGCTCCGCAACGAGGGCGGTTATACCTATATCACCGCAAACACCAAAGGCGCAAGAGGAAAAAGCTTTGCTGTGCGCTTTCATCAGTAATGGAGGGATAACATGAGACGTGGAATCAGTGCAGCAGTCGCGGCGATCCTGCTCCTCACCACGCTTTGCCTGCCGGCAGGCGTGACTGCAAAAGAAGAGACAGCGCTTTCGCTGCAGGGAGCGGATCAGCTGCTTTTGCCGTCGGCCGGAAGAAAAAGCCGGGTGCAGTATACGACGGTGCTTGAAAACGGAGAAAATACAGACGAGGACATCATCTATGAGACGGACAGCGACCGGGTTTTGGTTGACGCGGACGGTGTAATTACCCTGACCGAATCGGCCGAGGATTTTACCCTGACTGCAAGGCTCGCCAAAGATCCGTCCGTTTCGGTCAGCAAAAGGGTGACGGTTGCGCCCGGATATTATGATGATTTTGAATCCTATGCGGTCGGAGAGACGCCCAAAAACTGGGTAAACGGTGTGACGGTCAAGCGTGACGGCGAGAATCAGTCGGCAGCGCTCTCTGCCTGGAACTCCCGCTTTTTAAAGAGCGACGGCCCTCTTACCGATACGCTGCGCGGTACCTATACGATGGCGTACCGCTGCAAGGTCAACGGCCTGGGATCCTCCGGCGTGGTGCTTGCAATCGGGCCTACGGCGTCGTGGGGCTCTTACGCAGAGGCGAAGGTCAAGGCGTCCGGCGGCGGTTATAGCCTGGTAGTTGTGCAGGACGGCGCGGATCAGACGCTGACCGCTCTGCCGATCGGCACGTGGTTTGACATCGCGTGCAGCTTTGACCTTGACCGATGTGTCTATGACGTGTTTATCGACGGCGCTTTGGTTGGCAGCGGCCTTTCGTTCCAGGGCGATAAGGTAAACGGCCTGGATCGTATGCTGCTGGATCGTGATAAAGAGGTTGACGATCTTCAGTTTTTCAGCGGCAGCGCTGTGACAGAGGGCAAGGCGGCCGAGGCAAGCATCACCGTGTCGGGGCCAAACAGTGTATTAAAGCCCAATTCCGCAGCGACGGCTGCCGTGACCTATACGGCGGCGTACAGTGAAAACGGAACGCCCTGCCCCAAAGAAATCATCTGGAGCAGCAGCGGCGGCGAGATGGACGAAAACGGCAATTTATATTTAGATAAAAATGTGGCGGCAGGGCAAATTACGGTGACTGCTGCGGCAGCGGATAATCCGGCCGTGTATCAAAATTATACGGTGACGGTCAGAGACGGCTTTTTTGATGATTTTAACGATCCCACGCTGCCGCGCTCTTTGGGAACGCTCAGCTTTGTGGAAACGGACGGGCAGGCAGCGGTGGTGGCAAATTCGCTGCAAACAACGTTTCGTGAGGGAAATTCCGGTCTTGCCACGTTGGACTTTGACATTTACCTAAACGCGTCCTCCGGCATGATTTTGGATTTGGGTCAGTCGATGAATTGGGGAACCTATTTAAAGCTTAGACTGACAAACGAGGACGGAATGCTGAAAATCCGGGATAATCTGGATGCCGATCTTGGCAGCATTGCCGCCGGCAAGTGGTGCAAAATCAAGATCGAACTGAACTTTGACGCAGGAAGCTACACCCTGTACATTGACGGCGAAAAGCACGGCGAGGATTTGCCGCTTGCGGACAAGGCGGCAGTGCGCAATATCGGCAAACTCTGGTTCTCACGTTCATCCGTGGACAATGTGGCGGTCTATGACGGGATCGAGAACGGTGCCCTTTCCATATACGGAAAATCCGTGCTGGCGATTCCGCAGGACGGGCAAACGGTGACCCAAATCTACACGGTCAAAAACCGCGCATCGTCCGCGGCGGCGGAATTTTCGATGGAATCGGCAGACGGGATTTGGATTTCGCCGGACGGTCAGCTTACCGTATCGTCCGCAGCGGCCGAGGGGGATTATACCGTTTTGGCAGACTGCGGCGGTAAGTTGTATCAAAAGACCGTATCGCTGGTGCGGCAAAACACGGTATATCACCTGACCGGCGATGATGTAATCCGGATTCTTCCCGGCGAGGGCGAAAAGCGGATAGACTATCGGGCTGTGGATCAGAACGAAACCTTTGCGGACGCGTCCTATGCGCTCTATCCCGAAAATCGGGGCGTATCGGTGGATGCATACGGCACCGTCACCGTTTCACCAAGCAGCGAGGACGGCACCTATCTTTTGATTGCCAATGCCGGCGAGAGCCGCCTGAAAAAGCAAATCAGGGTCATGCGCGACCGCTTTACGGTAAACGGCAGAGAAGAGGTCGCGGTCTCCGCTTTCGGGACGGTGATGGCAGAGTATCGGGTGGAAAACCGCGACGTGGTTTATCAGATCAGCCCCGAAGGACAGGGCGTTTGCATCAGCACAGACGGCATTTTGCGCGTATTGCCGGATGCCGTGCCGGGAAAGTTTACCGTGCGCGCCCTGTGGCTGGAGGACGCCGCCTTTTACGGCACCAAAACGGTGACCGTTTCGGCAAAGAGCGGCCGCGGCGGCATTTTTGCCGATGCAGACGGCTTTGTGCTCTGCGGCGCGCCGGATACCTCGTATTCGGTGGCATTGTCCTACGCCGCAGACTTTCGGCCAAAGAACTTTACATCGGCCGGTACGGCAACCGTAAAAACCGGTGCGGACGGCATGGCAAAATTTGCACCGCCTGCGGTGGGAGACGGTCTGTACCGGGCGGATTTTGAGGAAGATACGGCGTTTTTTGCATTCGGCGCAGACGCTTTGCTGCGCGGCGACATTAGCAGCGATGCGTTTTATGCCGCGCTCAGTAACTGCTGCGGTTTTTCGTATGCGGAGATGACGGCGCTGAAAGAAAAAGCGGCGGCGCTTTCCGATCCCTTGCATGCGGCAGCCCTGTGCGGCGAAAACCCGGCGCATTATCCGGCGGCGGTTCTGCTTTGGTCTTATTTGGAATCGAACCGGCGCGCCGACGATGCTACGCGAAATGCGCTGAACGCGGCGATTGCTAAAATCGGTCTTGATCCTGCGCCGATTGCGCTTGCCAATGCCGCGTACCGCACCGATCTGGTTCTGCAATCGGCAGCGGCGGCAGACAGTGAAAGTATCGCCGCGGCGCTGGAAAATATCAGAATCGCAGCAATTTTAAAGGGCATTGCCTATCCGGCCAATGCCAAAGACACCAAAAAATATCTTGCCGTATGCGGCAGTACACGGTATCAAAACGCGACAGAGCATCAAAAGAATCAAATCGCCGAGGCGGTTGCCGGACACGAGTATGCGACGGTTGCACAGCTGCTGGGCGCGATTGACGCCCTGTATCTTACGGACGGCAATAGCAGCGGCGGCAGTATTGGCGGAAGCGGCAGCGGTATCGGCGGCGGAGGCGTTTCAGCAGGCAAGGCAGAGACAGTGCCGACCGAGACCCCAAAACCGACCGAAACCAAGGAGCCGCGGTTTGCCGATGTGGGATACCGGGATTGGTGTTATCCCTATATCGAAAAGATGGCAGACAGGGGCGTCATTACCGGGGAGGACGGACGGTTCTATCCGGATCGCGCCGTCACCCGTGCGGAGTTTATCAAGATGCTGTGCGGCATTTTTGAAATTGCCGCGGAGCGCGGCGGCGACGTGCCGTTTTCCGATGTTCCGGCGGATCAGTGGTACGCGCCCTATATCGGTGCGGCGGCAAGACTGGGTCTTGCGGAGGGTGCGGACGGCAAATTCGATCCCGATGCTTCGATTCGGCGTGAGGATGCAGCGGTGCTGATGCTCCGCTTTGCAAAATATGCCGGCATGGAACTTAGCCAGAGCCGGGGCGGCTATACCGACGAAAGCGAAATTGCACCGTATGCCAAAGAGGCGGTGCTTGCCTTAAGCGGCGCCGGTGTGATCGGCGGCTTTGAGGATCAGAGTTTTCGGCCGGGGATGACGGCAACGAGGGCAGAGGCGGCAGCGATGCTCGCCCGTATGAGCGAAAGACAAGGAGGTGCGGCATGAGACGGACATTATGTTTTGGAATTGCGCTGATGCTCATGCTGATGACGGTTTCTTATCCGGTATCGGCCAAGGGCGGAAGTATGGCGGCCGCCGAGGCGGCGCAGTTTTTTGCGGCGCTGGATATTTTGCCGGCGGCGGATACTGCGGAGACGGAGACAGTGACGCGCGCGGATGCCGCGGAGGCAGTGGTGCGCATCATGCACGCCGATGCCGGCATCGAGGAGACGGACGGTTACTTTCGTGATGTTTTGACAGACGATCCGCACGCGGCAGCGATCTATACCGCGGCACGGCTCGGCGTATTCGGAAAGGGCGCAGAGGTCTTTGAACCGGACGCGGCGCTTACCTGTGCGCAGGCCATAAAGCTTGCCGTCTGCATGATCGGCTATCAGAAAAAGGCCGAGGCAATGGGCGGCTATCCGAGCGGCTATATCAAGGCGGCACGGGAGGCGGATATCCTGGACGGGACGCCGACCGACACCGAAACGGCGATTTCTTACGGCACATGGCTGCGTTTGTTATCCAAAACGGTGCACGCCGATCTTTTGGACGTTGCGGCGTTTGGCGGCGATTATGTCCATTTTAAGATTACGCCGGGCAGAACCATACTTACCGAATATCACCATATCAATTCCTACGAGGGCGTTGTCATTGCGGACAGTACCATGGCGGCCGAGGGGGATGTGTTAAAAGAGGATGCGGTTCTGCTTGACAACGGTGAAAAACTGGTGAATGAAAACCTGGACTATGTCGGCCTTGTCGGAAGATACGTGACCGCCTATTATAAGGAAATCGGCGGAAAGAACGTTCTTTTGTATGTGAGAGGGGAAAACAACAATATCATTACGCTCCATGCGGAAAACGGCAGTTACAGTTACGAGCAGAACGCATACTATGTACGCTCCGGCAGAGGAGAAACGGCGCTGAAACTGGATCTGTATGCGGATATCCTCTATAACGGTGAGGCGACAGACGGCATTGACGCATCCATTATGCTGCCGAAAAACGGCAAGGTAACCCTGATTGACCGAAACGAGGATCAGCGCTTTGATACGGTTTTGATTGAGGAATATCAAAATGCGGTGATCGATAGCTTTGATCGCTTTACCGGGCGCATCGTGCTGAAAAAGTCGCCCTCCATGACCGAGGCGGAGCGGTTTTTAACCCCGGACGCGGATACGGTCATCATCAAAAACGGCCGCCGTATCACCAAGGACGATTTAAAGGCGGACAACGTGTTGATGGTTTACCGTACCAAAAGCGGCCGGGTTTGGCTCAGCGTTTCGTCAAAGAGCGTCAGCGGTATCTTGTCCGGCGTGGACGAGGACGGCTGCCGCATCGATGAAAGCAGCTTTTCGGTTGCACAAAACGCCTATGTCACCAAAGAGGAACTCCGCATCGGCGAATACTACCGTTATCTTTTAAACGCCGAAAACGAGATTGTGGACGCGGTGGCAGAGAGCCAGCAAAAGACGGGGTATATCCTGGCGTTTTCCAAGCCCAGCGGCTTTGGAAAGGTGCGTGCAAGGGTTTTGACCGGCAGCGGATCGATTGCGGAATATCCGCTCTCTGATAAGGTGACGCTGCAGGATAAGGACGGCAAAAGCCGTCTTGGCGCAAGCGAGATAGCGTCGAGAATGGAAAATGAAAAAAGATTGGTCAGCTATCTTGAAAACAGCAGCGGAGAACTGGTGCAAATCACACTCCCCTATCCCATTACCACGCAGGAGCAAATGGTGAACCAGCCGTCCTATCCGCTTTTGCGCCTGGATTACCTGCTGCTCAACTGGCCGGAGGCCGAACAGTTATCCTCCGGCGAACATGCGCTCGACGTGCGGTATAACGCCTATCAAAAGGATATGAATAACTGGGTGATTTTCTCGGATGATGCCTTGATTTATCACGTCCCGGTGCCGGGCACCACCATGCAGGATAAGGATATGACGGTGGAAAAGATCGAGCGGATGGAGGGCGGACGCAGCTTTGAAGTGGATCAAACGCTGACGCCGTTTAATCAGTCGGTCGAGTTTTATTCCTACGGCGGCGGCACTGCCTATGCCGAGATCATGGTGCATTACTCGGCAGAGGACAATGTGACAACCGAAATTTCGGCGGATGTTGCGTCCGGCGGCTTCGGCGTAGTCAGCGGGATCGAGCAGACGGTGGACGAAGAAGGGCTTTCGCAGATGACGCTCCGCGTTCTGCAATACAACCAAAGCCAAAAGGACTTGGTTTTGGCGGAGGACGATTTGATGGATCGGACAAAATTCGGCGCGCAGCAGCTGGGCGGTGTGGATTCTGCCTATGCGGACAGCAGCGTCAATCCGCAAAAGCAAAATCTTGCCGTGGGCGACGTCATCAAATATGTCACCAACGCAAACGAGACCAAAATCACGGCGCTTGCCCTGGTCTATGACGCCGAAAATGAGACGCTCTGTTACAAGGATTTCTATGCAAAGCGCAACCACCCCAACGGACAGTTTGTCGGCACGGTAAAGAGCCGGGTCGGCAGCGTGGTTACCGTGTCGGACGATGCAAACTACCGGGAGCGTCTGAATTTAAACGGCGACGTCTGGATTTTTGACGAGAGGGATCAGGTCTTTCAGATCGGCAAGGCGGATGATATTTCTGTGGGAGACACGATGGTGACCTTCCATCATAATTACTATTATCGGCGCAGTATCGTCTATAAAAAGGAGGCGTGAGTATGAAAAGACAAAAACGGCGTATCCTATGCGGTTTGCTTGCCGCGCTCTGCCTGCTTCCGGCATCCGGGGCGGCGGCCAAGACAAGCACGGTGGCAGGCTTTCAGCCGATGAGTGCAAAAAAATACGGCGTTCCGGTCAGCAGCATCCGCCGCCATGAGGGGAATTTTTCGCTCCGCTGGGGCGGCTTGGATCTTAGCCGGGATATTACTTTTGATATCAAAAACAAAGACTTTCAAAACGGTACGTTTTTGATGTGGGTTTATTCCACCAACGCGACCAAGCTGGATTTTACCGTGACGCTGCTGTCGGATAACCCGGAGACGAATGAGACAGACGGCTACCGTGCCGGCTTTTGGAATTACTGGATTGGCTGGCGGCAATTAAAATGGGAGAGCGGCAGCGATGATTTTACCGTGATCGGCGATCCGCTCGGCTATGACAAGGTAACAAAAATCGTTCTGTCCGCGGCGCCCGGTGAGAGAAGCACCGTTGGTACGGAACTGTATTTAGACAGTCTGATGTTTCGTCAAAAATAAAATTTTATATAAATAGGAAAAGCCCAAAAGGAGGAAACAAAGATGAGAACAATCAAACGAATCATGGCGCTATGCCTTGTGTTTGCGGTTTGCCTGACGGCGCTGCCGATGCTGGTGTCGGCAGATACCGGGGTTACGGTGACGGGGGATCAGACCGTGTATAAGCCCCTGGACGATACCACCACATCGGCAGTGACCTACACTGCGGCACGCACGGACGGCGCGGCAGAAGAATTTGTCTGGACGTCGGAGACCGACGGGATCGATATCGATGCGGACGGTACCTTGTACTTAAACAAGAACGTAGAAAACAAGACCTATACCCTGCGTGCGACCGCAAAGTCGGACAGCAGTATTACGGCAACCTATGATGTAACGGTTGCGGACGGGCATTATGAAGGGGATGTCAACACCCAGTGGAACTACAATTTTGTGCCGACCTCCGGTGTGACAAATAAGGAAAACCGCCTTGTGACCTTTGCGTTTACCACTACCATCAACAGCGCCAATAACGGTATCGTTGAGATCGGTCAGTCGCAGGCATGGGGAAATTATTTAAAGTTTGTTCCTTTAGACGGCGGAATTGCAGTAAACGGTACCAATGTACGGCTGGGTGATTTTGCGCATACGACCTGGCAGAACGTGCGTGTTGTTTTTGATATGGTACATGCGACATGGAGCCTTTATGTCAATGATAAAGCGTATGCCGAAAATCAGACATTAAACGTCAGCGATATGCGCAATATCTGCGGTAAAGTTTGGTTTGGGAAATCTTCGCAGAAAGAAATTATGATTTACAGCGGTGAAAAGGTTGTTCTGCCGGAGGAGACGGTTACGATTTCCGGTGAGGACAGTTTGCTTGTGCCGGGCGAAGGCTCCGGCGCAACAGCGCTGAATCAGTATACCGCTGCCTACACGGTGGACGGCACGGCAGCACCTGCTGAACTGGTCTGGAGCAGCAGCGACCCGTCCGTTTCGGTCGATGCGGACGGTACGGTGACCTTAACCGAGGCAGTCACGGCAACAAGCGTGACGCTGACCGCGGCACTGAAGGATAAACCGCGCGTCAAAGGCACCAAAACCGTTACGCTGACGCCGGGTTATTTTGCGGCAGCGCCCACCAAAGATAGCGGCGCATACCGTTTGCCCGGTACGCAGATAAAAAAGATTGGTGACGGCGGCAAGGCAACCTTGGAGTTTGATGCGGCAATTACCGCAGCATGGTCTCATCTTGTCCAAGTGTCATTTACCAAAACGTACGGAAACTGGATGACGTTTTCACTGACTGCCGAAAACGGCGGATATACCATCAAGGACGATAACGCCGTTAACCTGGGAACGGTCAACAGTGCAACGCATCACTATAAAGTAGAGTATGACTGCGACGAGGGTACCTACAACTTTTATGTTGACGGTATCAGCCGCGGTAAAGATATCACCATACCGAATTTCAGCGATGCATCGTCGATTGAAAAATTCTGGACGTCCGCAGTGTTTTCGAACCTGGCGCTGTACAGCGGCTATGAGCCGGAGCACATTGTGATCGGCGGCAGCGGCACCGTATGGAAACCGGGTAACGATACCACGGCCTATGTGACCTACACGGCAGACCGTAACGTCAACTGGTCCATCGATGACCCCAATTCTGCCATCGATGCGGACGGAAGACTTTATTTAAACAAAAATTCGGCATCGAGTATCACAGTGACAGCGGTCGATCAGGCAGATAACAAGGTGACCGGCAGCCGTACCGTCACGGTGAAAAACGGATATTTTGAGGACGCCGAGGGCGAGGCGCCGGCAAGCAATGTCTTGTTAAACGGTAACGTACAGGAAAAGGATGGACAAAAAATTCTCTCCTTCTGGGGCAACTCCAGTGCGTTGGAACTGGACAGCGCGCTCGGTGCGGAAAACCGCATCGAGGCAAGCGGCATCGTAACGGTGGAATATGACGCGCTCTGCACAACTGATTTTGCATCTAATGCAAAAAGCTTTTTAAGCATCGGAAAGCGTACCGATAATTATCTTGCATATGCAAAGCTCGGCGTTAAAATGGGTGCGGACGAAAAAGTCGCAATGAATGAGGACGGAAGAACATGCAGCCTGACCGACAAAGACGGTGCTGTGATCGGAACTCTGGATACTGCTATCTGGAACAAGATTAAACTGGAGCTGAACTTTATCGATAACACTTTTGATCTGTCTGTCCGCGGCAAAAAGATTGCGGCCGACCTTCCCTTTGACGGAACGCCGGGCGGCGTTGGAAAGATATGGATGCCCAACATGTCCGTTGATAACCTTGCAATTTACAGCGGTGTGGAGGGCGTCAAGACCGAGGAAAACCTTAAGCTGGTAACTCCGCCCGTATATAGCGATTACGATCAGGTCGATGCCAAATTATTTGTAAAGGACGGCGCCGGCAAGAACTTTGCGGTCGCCATCGCAAGGTATGATAAGACCACCAACGTGCTGCTTTCGGTGGATATTACGTCCGCGGCCGTGACCGGCGAGGGCATGGTGTGTGCGTCCTTAAAGAATACCGGAGAGAGCGAAGATACCTATATCAAGGTTATGGTGCTTGACGGATTTGACACGCTGGTTCCGTACATGGAGGCAGTGCCGGTCAATCCGGCATCCTAAAAGATGTGCTGAGGGAGGACAGTCATTGTGCAGATTGCAGTGGCCGGTCAAGGTCAGCTGCGCCATCGAGCAGTCCCTAAAGTGCGGACGGGAAATCAAAGTATAGCCATAAAGGGCGGCGGCCGCCGCCCTTTTGTTTTTGCATATATTTTTTAAACTTGCCTTGATGCGAAAAATTCAGTATCATAAAATCAAAGTCCGAAAGAGAGAGGAAGAAACGCAATGCAGAATTTTCATACCGTAAAGGACATTATTTTTTCGGTGACGGGATGCGCTTATACCGGAGAGATCGCCTTTGTCAAGACCGAGGGCGTCTATGCGGAATATGACGGAACAAGCGCTAAAATCGGCGGCCCTGATACAGCGGCCGTATGCCGTGCGCTGACCGAGTTTTCCGCGCACTTTTCAAAAGGGGAGAACGCTTTTTGCATCCGCCGGGAGCGTGCGTTCCGGCACTGCGGCGTCATGCTGGATCTCAGCCGTGACGGTGCAATGCGCGTTGATAAAATCAAAGAGTATATCCGCTCCGTTGCGGCGATGGGACTTAATGTTTTGATGCTTTACCTGGAGGATTTATATCCGCTGGAGGGGTATTCTTACTTTGGGTATCAGCGCGGCGCCTATACGGCGGAAGAACTTCGGGAAATTGATGATTACGCGGCGATGTTTGGAATTGAAACGGTGCCTTGCATCCAAACCCTGGGTCACATGGAACGGTATCTTGGCTGGGCGGAATCCGCGCCGGTTCGTGACACGCCGTCTACTTTGCTGCCGGACGCAGAGGAGACTTATCGGTTTATTGAGGACTGCATTCGTTCGGTTTCGGCGTGCTTTCGGTCGTCTTACCTCCATATCGGTATGGACGAGGCGCTGGGGATCGGCACGGGCGCCTATTTTAAGCAGCATGCCAAGGAGGGAATCAACCAGACCGAGGTATTTTTGCGGCATTTAAACCGCGTCTGCGCCATTGCCAAGCAATACGGCCGCCGGGCCATGATCTGGAGCGATCTGTTCTTTTCCATGGAAGATCAGGGGCAGCACGGCAACTATGATGAGGCGATCGTTTTGTCTGCGGAGACCCTCAGCAAGGTGCCGGATCTGGTGCCGGTTTACTGGTATTATTCCAGCAAGCGGAAGGAGAAGTATGCGGCGCTTTTAAAGGAGCATCGCAAGATGAGCCGCGAAATTGCTTTTGCCGGCGCAGGCTGGAGCTTTGAAACCTTTGCGCCCAATACGGAGTTTGCGTGGGAGTGCAATGTCCCGGCGCTTGCGGCCTGCCGCGAGGATCGGACGGATTGGGTGATTAACACGCTGTGGGGAGACAGCGGCAGCGAGTGTTCTCCCTTTTTGTGCATGCCGACCAACGCGCTATATGCGGAGTTTTTTTATAGCGGTGCGCTTGCGGCCGATGAGGCGTATGCCTGGGAGATCGCGGCGTTGATCAGCGGCTGCAGCAAGGAAGAATCGCTGCTGATGAGCGAGCTTAGTCTGCATCAGTACGGCGAGGTGAAGGCAGCGCGGCGGCTGCTGCGAAAGGACGTGCTGAATGTACCGCAGTTTTGTATCGAGGGCGGCGCGAACAGTATGGTGCTGCCATCGGTGACGGAACAGGAGATCGTTGTGCGTTACCGTGCGGCGGCCAAGCGATTGGAGGAAAGAGCGGCAGAGAATCCAAGGTGGGCAGACCGATTCCGCCTGATTGCGGCGGTGATGCAGACGGCGGCGGATAAGTGCATTGTCTATACCGATTTGCAAAAGGCGTATCGCGATGGCGACCGGGATAAGCTGACGTACTTTGCAGAGGAGATTTTTCCGCGGTTAAAGACGGAATATCAGACGATGCAGAAACTGCACGAGACGCTTTACCTTGCGGAGAACAAGGCGTTTGGCTGGGGCTGGAGCTGCCTGCTTTACGGGCAGCAGCTTGTGCGGATCGATTATGCGACCAGGCGGCTTTCGCAATACCTAAACGGCGAAATCGCAGAGATCGAAGAACTGCGTGCGCCGGTGCTCAATCAAAAAATCAAGACCTTTGACAGAGAATTTTGGACAGAATAAATCCGAAAAACCCGTGCTGATTTGGCACGGGTTTTCGCTTGACAAAAATAGGGGATGGTGCTACAATAAAGTTAGTGTAGACTAATTGATGCTTTTGTATGTTTTTTCTGTTTTAGGAAATGCTAAAAAAGCAAAAATTCCGGGTCTGTCTCAAAAGAAAAAGCCCGGTCATTGATACAAACAGGGGGCGATGTCATGCAAACAGCAGAATTAAAAATCGGGGGAATGACCTGTGCCGCGTGCTCCGGCCGGATTGAACGGGTTGTTGCCAAGATGGAGGGTGTGGAGAAGATCAGCGTCAATCTGACAACTGCGATGGCGGAGGTCTCCTACCGCGAGGATGTTCTTAGCGCAAAGGACATCATGGATCGCATCATCAAGCTGGGGTTTGAGGCGGCGCCCTTTGTCGAAGGAGAAGAGGATGACGGCCGGATCCGTGAGGCAAAAAACCTGAAGATCAGCCTGTGCGTTTCGGCGGTTTTGACCGCGCCGCTGATCCTGGGGATGATTTTAAGCTGGTTTGGGATCATGGTTCCGGTGCTTCATCACCCGATTGTGCAGCTGATTCTGGCAACGCCGGTACAGTTTATCGTTGGCTGGCGGTTTTATAAGCATGGCTTTTTGGCGCTGCGTGCGCTCAGCCCCAATATGGATGTGCTGATTGCCCTCGGCATCAGTGCGGCATATTTTTTCAGCTTGTATAATGTGCTTGCCGGTCATACCGCACACAATTCCATGGAGGGGTTATATTTTGAATCCTCGATGACGATTATTACGCTGATTCTGCTCGGTAAATATCTGGAGATGCGCGCAAAGGAAAAGACCTCGGACGCCATTCATAAGCTGATTGCGCTGCAGCCGCAGACCGCGCGGCTTTTGGTGGACGGCAAGGAGAAGGTTGTGCCGCTGGCAGAGGTAGAGATCGGCGATATCATTTTAGTACGGCCGGGCGAGAAGATTCCGATTGACGGCGAGGTTGTCAGCGGTGCCGTTTCGGTTGATGAGTCCATGCTGACCGGTGAGAGCCTGCCAAGAGATAAAAAAGAGGGGGACAAGGTCTTTTGTGCCTCCATCAACCTGTCCGGTGCCTGCCGCATCCGCGCGGAGCGGATCGGCCGGGAGACCACGCTTTCGCAGATTATTAAGCTGGTGCGCAGTGCGCAGGGAGAAAAGGCGCCGATTCAAAAACTGGCGGATACGGTATCGGCCTATTTTGTGCCGACGATTTTGGGCATTGCCCTAATTACGATGCTGGGATATCTGATATCGACCCATCAATTTGAGACCGCGCTGCGAAACGCCGTTTCGGTTCTGGTTATTGCGTGTCCCTGCTCTCTGGGACTGGCGACGCCGACTGCCATTATGGTCGGTACCGGGCTTGGTGCGGAACACGGCATCTTAATGAAAGGCGGCGAATCGTTAGAGACGGCGCATAAAATAAACGCCGTAGTCATGGATAAGACCGGGACAATCACCAAGGGTCAGCCCAGGGTGACCGATGTGGTGGAGGCATCGCTTAGCGCCAAAGATTTGCTTGCCGGCGCTGCCGCGGTCGAAAAGGAATCGGAGCATCCGCTCTCCCGTGCCATTTGCAGCTATGCCGAAGAGAAAGGACTGCCTGTTTTGGAGGCCGGGGAATTTTCATCTCTGACCGGAGCCGGCGTGTCGGGTGTGATCGGCGGACAGACATGGTATATCGGTACGCGCAAGCTGATGCACGAAAAAGGAATTGATACGGACGCGTATGAGGAACGCGCCAAGGCGCTGGAGAAGGACGGAAAAACCGTGATGTTTGCCGGCCGCGATGATAAGGCACTTTTGGGGCTGATTGCGGTGGCCGACACCATCAAGGACAATGCAGCAGCCGCAGTTGCGGCGCTGAAGAGGCTGGGTTGTGAGATTTATATGCTGACCGGGGACAATGCGGCGGCCGCGGAGTTTATCGCCAAAAAGGCAGGGATTGACCACGTTTTCTCTGAGGTTTTGCCGGACAATAAAACACGTAAGGTCAAAGAACTGCAAAAGGACGGCAGCGTGGTTGGCATGGTTGGCGACGGAATCAACGACGCGCCGGCGCTTGCCACGGCGGACGTCGGCTTTGCGATGGGCGGCGGTACCGATATTGCCATGGAATCCGCAGATATCACGCTTATGCGCGACGATCTGATGATGGTGCCTGCCGCAATTCAATTATCGAAAAAGACCATGCAAAAGATTCGCCAAAACCTGTTCTGGGCATTTCTCTATAACGGAATCGGCGTTCCGATTGCCGCGCTTGGCTTTTTAAATCCGACGCTTGCCGGCGCCGCGATGGCGTTCAGTTCGGTGTCGGTGGTAACCAACTCCCTGCTGCTGCGGCGGTATCGGGTAGAAGAAAGATAGGAAAAGAAGAAAGATAAGAAAAGAGGTAAAATGATGAAAACAGAAACCATTCATGTAGAGGGAATGTCCTGCATGCATTGCCGCGCCTCGGTGACAAACGCGCTCACGGCGCTTCCCGGCGTCAGCAGTGCCGAGGTCAGTCTGGAAGAGAAAACGGCTCGTGTGACCTATGATGAAAATCAAGTGACGCCGCAGGAAATGAAGGATGCGATCGTTGGCGTTGGATTTGACGTGGTATAACGGGAGAAGGCCGCAAGGCCGCCCAGCCGGGAGGCCTTCAGACTGTCGAAAAAGTCAGTTTTCTGCAAGATATTGCTTTGAATTGATAGCCCTCCGCCCATAACTCCGCCGCCGGTCTCGGTTCTCGCCTCGGTCAGCGATGATTGCCACCGGCAATCATCGCTCCGTTTGGGCAATGTCGCAATATCTTGCCGAAAACGGCGTGAAATCGGCGAAAAATTTCATTGCCGCGCCGCCGTGGTAGGCATGGCGGAACAGGGGACGGCGATTAGATCAAAATGAAATTTTTCGCAAAATAGGGTTTATCGACACGCTCAAGGCCTCCCGGTCGGGAGGCCTTGGTTTTATCATGCGGTTTTTGTGTTTTGCATTCGGTACAGTATCGTAAGATACCGAAGATCCTTATCATCCAGATTCAGCCCATCGCCGTCACCTTTTAAGATGCCGGCATCCATTGCCCATTTGA
>CAVGTH010000011.1:0-1604 GCA_963632045.1 Roseburia faecis
GGTGTGTTTGTGATACGCATTTTATCGCAGTAACGGTCAACGGTGACGGAAACGCAAGTGTTTTTTATAAAAAATGGGTTGACTTTTGTGTGAACGTCTGTTATTATATATGTGTGAACATAAGTGAGGTGATTTAGTGAGTCCACGAACAGGTAGACCGACATCCAATCCTAAGATAACAGAAATCAAAATTCGGGCAACCAAAGACGACAAGGAAAAACTTGTGTATTGTTGCAAGAAAACGGGTAAAACTCAATATGATGTTGTTATGGAAGGTATAGACAAGGTTTATTCAGAATTAAAAAAATGAGAAGAAAGCCACCCAGCAAGTGCTCCTTTCTTCTCAACCCCAAATCGAGGCACATAAATTATAGCATGTGTGTCCCGGTTTGTCAAATCAAACAGGGAGGCAATGACAATGAGTAACTTAATGAAAAAACTTTACCAGACGATCGAAGAAAAGAACATCAAAAACAGGCAGCTGCTGGATAGCCTATTTGATGTCGTAAGCGGCGCACTGACGGGAAACCAAGAGGATAGTGTATCTGAAGATGATATTCTCAAATTAGCACGCGCTGAGGCATTTACCAAAAAGTACATAGAACCGATTGATGATTTCGAAAGGCAGGACGCAATCTGGAGTGATTTTGTCACCACAAATGAAGAATTTCAGCGGCTGGGATTCCGGGTCGGATTTCAGACGGCGCTTAAACTCATTTTAGAGAGCGAAGGATGACTGCTGCCGTTTATCCGATTAGAACGCGCGGAGCATGAATGCGATGCTCAATAATCTGCTTGGGCTTGACAAATAAACCGGCCGCACCGTACAAAAGCGTATCAATATAACACATACTGCAAAAATTTTATGATATTATATGCAAGGTGATAACCATGAAAACAAAAAAACGGCTCGTCTATGGTATCGGTGCCGTCATTGCCATTGTTATGACAATCTGCGCCATAACGGCAGTCAACATCTATTACTATGGAAAAACGGACGAAAAACAAAGGGCAGATGTTGCCATTGTTCTTGGGGCTGCCGCGTCAGATTATGGAGTTTCGCCGGTATATCGGGAGCGCATCAACCACGCAATATGGTTATATAAAAACGGCTATGTCAAAAACATGATTACAACGGGTGGTGTGACGAATGGAAATACAAAATCTGACGCCGAAATTGCAAAGGAGTATATGGTAAACAACGGCATTCCCGAAAGCAGCGTTTTCGCAGATAACCAATCGACCATCACCGAGGAAAATCTAAAATACGCAAAAGCAATCATGCAGAGAGAAAATTTTGGTTCCTGCATTCTGGTAAGTGATCCGCTGCACATGAAACGCTCCATGCAAATGGCAAAGGATCTCGGTCTTACGGCGTTTTCATCGCCGACACCCACGACAAGGTACCAAAGCCTTAAAACGCAAATTCCGTTTCTTGCCCGTGAAGTATTTTTTTATTTGGGCTATTGCGTTCTTAGCCCGTTTCGGTAATTGCATCGGAATTTGTCTTTCCTTTTGCGCACCCGAAAGCACTGTAATAAAAACCGCCCACAAAAGCCGGAAAAATCCGGCTTTTGTGGGCGGTTTTTATTAAAATATATGGT
>CAVGTH010000011.1:1614-7394 GCA_963632045.1 Roseburia faecis
CGGTAAAGCGGGCCGTATTCTTTGCATGCGCGGTAATCGGTTGCGGTCGGGTCATTCCCTGCGCCGATGTGCCCGTGCACCGTCACGCCGTGGTTGGCGCCCCAGTTTGCCATGACCGAATATACATCGCGAAACGCGCCGTTTCCGGTCAGTCTCGGCGCAAACCAGGTGGTCGGCCAGGTGGGATCGGTACGCCGATCCAGCGTCTTGTGGATTTCGTCCGGCAAAACAACTGTGTAGCCCTCGGCGATTTGCAGCGTGGGGCCGACGCCGTCAATCAGGTTAAGGCGCAGCATGGTCACCGGCATTTCCGCATTGGTTTTAAAGTGGCTGGAGAAACCGCCGCCGCGGAAATATTCATAATCCGCACGGCACCAATCGGTTACCGCAAGGCAAGCCTTCATGTCCGCATCATAGATGCTAAGCGTGATGCGGCGCAACACCTCGGTCAGATCAACCCCCTCGGCACGCAGCCCCAAATACTTTTGCATAAAATCTGCGTCACAGGAAGAACCGGCGATTCCCATCGCTACACCGCCGATGTTGACATGGGCCTTATTCCGCATCTGGCCGATTGCCAGTGCGCAGCGTGCAAACCGCAAAATTTTTTCTGCCACATCCTCCGGGATCGCGGTCTGATCCGCATCCTGCACCTCGCGGCCGTAAATGGAGAACGCTGGGAGTCCGCGTTGTGCATGAGCCGCCATTGCCGCCGCCAGATACACGGCGCCGGGGCGCTCGGTGCCGTTAAGGCCCCATACAGCCTTGATGGTTTTGGGGTCTAAGTCCATGGTCTCGCTGCCATAGCACCAGCACGGCGCCACCGACAGCGTCGCAACCACGTTTTCCTTTTCAAACTGAGTGGCAACCTTAGCGGCCTCGGCACCGCCGCCGATGGTGGTACAGCCGACCACGCACTGCGCCGGCGTGCCGTCCTGATAGCATAGGCTTTCCTCAATCAGCGCAGCTGCCGCGGTCGCCATACGCATGGTCTTTTCCTCCAGTCCTTCTCTGATACCGCCCCAGCGTCAGTCAATGATCGGACGAATTCCGATTTTTGGCTTGTTCATACTTCATTCCTCCTTAAAGTGTTTTCTAACACCATCCATGATACTATCATTATAGAATTGACAGTGTGAAAATTCTTGTGTTATACTAAGAAAAAGTAGGAGTATTTTACGATTGGGAGGAATTATGAATTATTTATATCATGAGCGGCGCCGGCGCGGCACCGATGATTTCCCACTGGAACTCTACGAAATTGACATATCCCACCCCCGTTACCGGATGCAGGCACATTGGCACCGGGAATATGAGATCATTCATGTCACAGAAGGAACCCTGTATCTCACGGTCAACGAAAAGCCGCTTACGCTTCAGGCATGCGAGAGCGTGGTTATCCCCGGCGGCGTGCGAAATGCTGCTTGCCGGCGAAATGAGCGTGACGGAGGTATGCTTTGCGTGCGGCTTTAACGATTTAAGCTATTTTATCCGTATCTTTAAAAAAATAAAGGGACAGACGCCGCGCGCCTACCGCGGCTAAAGGTTTTTCGGTTGCCAAGGGCAAAGATCCGCGAAATTCCGACTGTGCGCGGCAGATTTTGTCCGATCGGGGAAAGAGAGGAATATGATGAAATTTGCACTGATTGATTTAGGCTCCAATTCTTCAAGAATGTATTTGCTGGAGGAGGAAGAGGACGGCTCTGTCCGCATATTTGCCAAAGAGCGCGTCATGACAAGGCTGAGCGAGGGCATGGGCGATGCACTGCTCATCAGAGAAGAGGCCGCCTTGCGCACGGCGGCGGTCTTAAAAAAATTCCGCGCCATGGCAAAAGACGCCGGCGCGGAAATTCTGGCCGTGGCGACCGCGGCGGTGCGCAAGGCAAAAAACGGCGCGGCATTTTGCGATACTGTGGAACGCGAAACCGGAATCCGGCTAAATGTCATATCGGGTCAGCTGGAGGCGTTTCTTGATTTTCAGGGTGTGATGGCCGGACTGCCGAAGCAAAAGGACGCGCTGATCTGCGATACCGGCGGCGGCAGCACCGAGCTGATCCTCGTCCGCAAGGGACAAATCGGCGGCCGCATCAGTCTGCCGTTCGGCGCCATGTCGCTGACGGATCAGTTTCTTCGAAAGGGCGATCCGACAGAAAACGCGGCACGGGTTAAAGCGGCACTGGCTAAGGTATGGGACGGCGTTCCTTTTTTAAAGGAGGCAGCCGGCCTTTCCCTGATCGGGCTGGGCGGCAGCGCGGTTGCCCTGCCGGCCATCGACCGCATTTTATTTGAAAATAAAACGGCGGCTTTTTCGCCGCACGGATATGTGATTGAAAAAAGCCATATGGATGTGATTGTCCGGGCGCTGCTGGCACGCACCCCGGAAAAGCGGATGCAGGAGCTTGGCGTGGAACAAGGGCGCGCGGACACAATAACGGGCGGCGTTCTGCCGGGATATACGCTGATGGAGCGGTTTTCTCTGCCCCAAACGGTCGCCTGCACCACCGGACTGCGCGAGGGTATCTTGAGGGTGCTGCAGAAAGAAGGAATCGCAGCAGCATTTTCAAACCTCTCGTCGTTTTTAAAAAAGTACGAAACCGTTGCGGCAAACACCCTATAATACACAACGGGGGACGGGAAAAATCCTGTCCCCCGTTCTTATTTCAGGCTTGTTCGCCGTTTTCAGCCAAATACTTCTCCCGGTACTTCTCAAAATCGTCCCGGTAATTTCCCGGCATCTCGGCATGAATCACACGCAGATAATCATGACGGTTATCCACATTGCCATCGTGCTGTGCTTGCAGAATCGCCACGCCGATGTTGGAGCAGTGATCCGAAATCCGCTCCGCATTGCTGATGATTTCCAAAAAGATAACGCCGGCCTCCACATTGCATTCCTTGTTTTTCAGCCGTCTCATATGTTCCTTTTCCAGCTTTTCCTGGAGGCTGTCCACGACTTCCTCCAGCGGTTCGATCCGTCGGGTCAGAATGGGATCGCATGCCTCAAATGCCGAAAAAGTCAGCCGTGTTACTTCCTCAATGGCAGAAAACAACGTGTTTAAATCGTGTTTTGCCCGATCGGTAAAGGCAATATTTTTCTCCACCATCTGGATAATATCCTGGCGGATGTTGTCGCAGTAGTCACCAATCCGTTCAATATTGGTAATCATGTGAAAATAGCCTGCCACGCGCTGCGTGTCCTCTTCGCTGAGCGGCAGTTCGGAAATCTGCGTCAGATAGCCGGTCAGGCGAATTTCGTACTGATCCAGCAGTTCCTCGTTTTCCTTACATTCGCCGTCTAAGGTCAGTTCTCTCGTTTTCAGCATCGTCCGGCAATTCACCACATTCTTGAGGGCGACATTACACATGTCTACCATTGCCTTTTTCATGTTTGCAATCGCAATCGGCGGCGTACTGAAAAACCGCGGATCCAGCAGCGCAAACGGATCCTTCGCGTCATGCTTGCCGCTGCGCAGCGTATGATTGGCAAGCCAGATCAGCAGCTTGCTGAACGGCAGCAGCAGCAGGGTGGTACATACATTGAATACCGAGTGGAAGATCGAAATATCAACGGCCCGAACCGAACTGTGCCAAAACGGCAGGCCGATACAAAGCTGCAATAAATAAATGACCGTCATAAAGATAATCGTACCGATGATATTGAAATACAGATGAATCATCGCGGCACGCTTTGCGTTGCGGCTCGTTCCGATACTGGAGAGCAGCGCCGTCACACAGGTACCGATATTCTGCCCCATGATAATCGGAAACGCCGAGTTAAAGGACAGCGCCGTCGTCGAGGCGATCGCCTGCAACATTCCCACCGAGGCCGCGCTGGACTGGATAATCGCCGTCACGCCGGTACCGATTAAAACGCCGACAAGCGGATTGCTGTCGCCGGCAAAGAGGTTCTGCAGTGACGGAACCAGGTTAAATACGGTTTCCATCGAGTCAGACATATACTCCATCCCGATAAACAGGATACCCAGACCGATGACAAACTCACCCACAACAATCTTCTTTTTATTGCTGCAAAACAAAAGCATAAACGCACCGATGACCAACGCCAGCGGAGCGAGCGTATTGGGCTTAATCAGCTCCAAATACCAAACGCCGCCGGGAATATCGTTCAAGCTCAGCAGCCATGCGGTAACGGTTGTCCCGATGTTGGCGCCCATGATGATGCCGACCGCCTGGCTCAGGTTCAAGATGCCGGCATTGACAAAGCCCACCACCATAACGGTGGTCGCCGAACTGGACTGCGTCAGGGCAGCTACGACGGCACCGAGCACAACGGATTTGAGTAAATTGCCGGTAACGCGTTCCATAATCCGGCGCATCCGATTGCCGGCGGCACGCTCCAGTCCGGTACTCATGGTATGCATGCCAAACAAAAACATCCCCAGGCCGCCAAACAATTTAATAATCTGTATCGCAATGTCCAAAACGGATTCCCCCTCCGCAAAGCCGTAGGGCGCAGTGCGCCTTTTTGCTCACCAGAATCGGTTTCGGTCAAAAAAGCCAACCTTAACCAAATACATTATACACTGCAAGAGCACAAAATGCAAGCGCAATTTTTACGTTTTGCCTATTTTTATGCCTTGTAACCAAATCTTAAAATAAATTTTACAAAAATTGTTGAAACCTGTTTCATATTATGTTAAAATGATAAATATTGTAGGAGTATCCTGTTTTTTCCGCAATAGACAAAGGCGTGATGACGGCTCCGGCTTTAAGGGGCGGATTTTCGCTTTTGTATAAGCGGGGTTGGGGGACAGGGTGTTTTCCTATTCGCTTTTTCTTGAAAAAAATAAATTATTATACACTATTTTTTCCGGGAGGGAAACAATTTGGAAAAACTATTTAAACTCAAAGAGCACGGAACCAACGTGCGCACAGAGGTAATTGCCGGTATTACCACCTTCTTGGCAATGGCCTACATTCTGGCGGTAAACCCGTCGCAGCTCGGCACCATTGACGGTGCATCTGCCGGTGCAATTCTTACCGGTACGGCACTTTCTGCCGCAATCGCTACCCTTTGTATGGCGTTTTTCGCAAACTATCCGGTTGCTCTGGCATCCGGTATGGGTCTTAACGCGTTCTTCGCGTTCACGGTCTGCGGTGCAATGGGAATTTCTTATTCCGTCGCTCTGACCGCCGTTTTGGTAGAAGGCGTAATCTTCATGCTGCTTTCGCTCTGTAAATTCAGAGAAGCACTCATCAACCAGATTCCCGAAAATCTCAAATTCGGTATTACCGCCGGGATCGGTCTGTTTATCACCATCATTGCCATGATCAATGCAGGTATCGTTGTGGATAACGAAGCCACCCTTCTCGGAATCGGTGATTTCGGCTCGCCGCAGTTTATTCTGGCGCTGGCCGGCCTTTTGATTATCGGCATTCTTCACCACTTTAAGGTTCCCGGCGACATTCTGCTTGGTATCCTCATTACGTGGGTTCTCGGTATCGTTGCTGAGCTATGCGGCTGGTATGTGGTTGATCCCGCAAACGGCGTATATTCCTTGATTCCGTCGTTCAGCGGTCTGAAGATCGAAGCACCTGCCTTCTGTAATTTTGATTTCAGCTATATCGCCAAAAACTTCTCAACTTTCCTGGTTGTAATGTTTACCTTCCTTTATACCGATATCTTTGATACCGTAGGTACTCTGATCGGTGTTGCAGAAAAGGGAAATCTCCTCGACGAAAAGGGTGAACTTCCTCACGCAACGGGCGCACTGATGGCTGACGCTGTCGGCACCTGTGTCGGCGCCGCTCTCGGTGTT
>CAVGTH010000011.1:7404-26544 GCA_963632045.1 Roseburia faecis
TATGTAGAATCCAGCGCCGGTGTTTCGGCAGGCGGAAGAACCGGGCTTGCTTCGGTTGTTACGGCAATTCTCTTCCTGATTTCTATTGTATTTGCGCCGATCTTCCTTGCGATTCCTTCGTTCGCAACGGCTCCGGCCATGATGTTCGTTGGTCTGCTGATGCTCAGTTCAATCAAGAACGTGAAGTTTGACAGTGATGTTGCAGATACGCTCGGCGCATTTGCTGCTATCGTATTTATGCCGCTTACATACTCGATTGCAAACGGTATTATGTTCGGTATGCTCACCTGGGTTATCCTCAAGGTTCTCACCGGTAAAGTAAAGGAAGTTAAGCCGGTTATGTGGGTTACCACCGTTCTTTTTGCTCTGTACTTCGTGCTTAAGTTCCTGCACATTATGGGCTAATTAGTTTGACCGAAAGGAAATGATTTCATCATGAAAAGCCATTATACGATGGAAATTGCGGGACTGACCCGTCATCTTCCCCTTTGCAGGGTAAATGATGATTTATACATTGCCGCTTTTGTCATGTTCGGCGATGCGGAAATCACGGTGGCCGCCGCCAGAGAGCTTCTGGCAAAGGCACCGGAATACGATATCATGATTACCGCCGAGAGCAAGGGGATCCCCTTGATTCACGAAATGGCACGGCAGTCCGGTGCAAAGAATTATATTGTTGCCCGGAAGGGTCCGAAGCTTTATATGCAGGATCTGCATACGACCTATGTCAATTCCATCACTACGGTAAGCCGTCAGATGCTTTGCATCAGCGGCGCGGACAGTGCCGCCATGAAAGGAAAGCGTGTCCTGATTGTGGACGACGTTATCAGCACCGGCGAGTCGCTGACTGCACTGGAAACGCTGGTAAAGGAAGTCGGCGGCATCATCGCCGGCCGGATGACCGTACTGGCTGAGGGAGACGCCGCTGAACGGGACGACATTACTTATCTCGCACCGCTGCCTCTGTTTCACGCGGACGGCACCCCGAAATCTTAAATTGCAATAAAATAAGCCCGCAGCATACGCTGCGGGCTATTTTTATTCTGTTTCCGCCAAATAACCGATGAGAGAAACGTCATCAATGATAACATACTCCCCGTCTCCTGCCGTAACAGAAAACTGTAACCGCACCATGGTCGTATCCGCCGGCGCAACGATTCCGCGCCTTAGATACGTGCCAAAAAGCGGCGCGGTTCCCGGAAGGCTGCCGGGCATTATCGTAATCAGCGTGCTGCCAAGCACCCTTTCCGATTCATCGATAAAGTCCAGCGTCACATCCAGACTTCCGGAATTTCCGCTTCCCAGGGCAAAAAAGGATAAATCAAATCGCTTTGCCGCCGTCTCGACCTCCTGCAATAAGTCTGCATCGCTTTGCAGCCTTACGGCGATGTTTCCGGTATGAACTTCTCCTGCCTCCGTCGTTTGCATAACAAGATCTGTTCTGGACGAGTTCCATCCGGTCGGCAAATTTCCCTCAAAGGTTTCCATTTCCCCGTTGGTCAGCAGCTCTTCTTCCTGTTCACCTCTCCCGGTTGCGCCAGTTACTCCGGTTGCCCCGGTTGCCCCGGTTGCGCCGGTTGCCCCGGTTTCACCCGTTTCGCCGGTTACTCCGGTTGCTCCGGTTGCCCCGGTCGCGCCGGTTGCGCCCCGGCAACAGCAACATCTCCGTGCCGCACGCTGCGACGCAGACTCATTTGCCTCAATTTGGTTTATAATTCTAGATATTTCTTCCTGACAACTCATAAAGGATTCTTCCTTTCTTCTTTCACTTGGGCGCATTGCTTTGAAAAGTAGGCCTTGTTGGACAAATATGCCGGAGAATCCGGCCGATACCGGCCTGCCTCTTCGTTATAAAAAGCAGCCGTCTCCCGGTCGCCCAATCTGTCATAGCAGACGCAAAGGTTGATAGCGGGAAGATATCCGTAGCAGTCCACCATAACAAATCCGCCCCGCTCCGGCATCTGTGGGAGTGATAATGCTGTCTGATACCAGTATATAGCATTTTTATATGCCTGATCCTCCATAAATAATCCGCCAAGGGAGCAGCATACTTCTGCCCTGGGCGGCACTAAAATAAAGCTGCGCAGCAAGGTACGGTATGCCATCTCCCGCAGTCCCTGACCGGCGTAGCAATCCGCAAGCGTTCTGCACGCATCAATTTTATTTTCAGCCCAGCCGCCGGGGTCTCCCCAAAATTCTTCCAAAACCTTGATTGCCTCTGCATACCGTTGATGCTCGTACAGTTCCCGCCCGTAATAAAACCGAAGTCTCGGCGACAGCGTTTCCGCCTCGTACGCCTTTTGCAGTATTTTAAGGTTTCGGTCTGTCTGCGCCCTTTGCATCTTGCAGTGTGTGACCGCCGCCTTGGCATGCAGGATATTTCCGGACGGCACAATCGCCTCATGCACCTGACCCTCCCAGCGATAGCGCGGCGCGTTTCTTACGATTCGTTCCCGGTAATACCAAAAAGTCGGTTCACCGTTTTGATCCACCGCGGCATAATAAGGAAGCATCACTACATCGACCGATGCGGTCAGGGTCTTTTTTAATGAGAGAAACGATTCCTGCTGCTTTGGGACAATCACATCATCTGCGTCCAGCCACATGCAATACTCCATACTTGCCTTTGAAAAAGAAAAGTTCCGCGCGGCGGCAAAATCATCGATCCACAAAAAATCATAGACCTGATCCGTAAACGAACGGGCAATCTCTTTGGTGCGGTCAGTTGAGCCCGTGTCCACAATAATGATTTCGTCCGCAATGGGCGCGGCCGATGCCAGACACCGCGCAAGAACCTCTTCTTCATTTTTTACAATCATACATAAACTGATCCGAATTGACATACCATCATTCCTTTTTTCATAAGATGCGCCCTACTACATCTTATGTCCGCCTCGGCAATCAGTGACAGTTTTTGCGCTTTTTGTCTAAGCCCTTCAAAAAAAGAGTTGACATCGAAAAAAAATTATGATAAAATACTTCTCGTGCTGGTGTAGCTCAATTGGCAGAGCAGCTGATTTGTAATCAGCAGGTTGCGGGTTCGAGTCCCATCACCAGCTCCAAAAAATCGACAGGTACTTTCATACCTGTCGATTTTTTCTTATTTCCTATTTACTTTTTTATGCTCTGTCCGGACATCCGAACCCGTCCAAAAAGGCAATATTCCGGCACTTATCTACCAGCCGAGCATAACCAGCTTTGCCTGCGCCATTGCATTATCCAGTCTGTCACCGTGCAGCTCCTCCTCAAGCAGCTGCTCATAATAACGCTGATATACCTGTAACTGCTCATTGGTAAGCTGCAGCTTTTCATTCCCCAGGCGCAGTTTTTCGTTGGTATAGTCATTCTTCATCAAATCCTGTGCGTGAAACAGTTCATTCCACTGACTCTCTCGCTCCTTTTGCGCATAGCTTTGACTGTTTTGCTTGTCCTTCCATTCCTGTTCCCAAAGGGCAGCCGCCTTTTCCGCCGCCGCCTTATCCCGTGCAATATTTGAGGCGGTACTTTCGTTGGCGTTCTTTCTCTGCCTTTCGTTGGCGGCCGCCGCGTTTTGGTATGCCGTGTTGTACATATCCACCATCTGATCCAGCAAACTCAGGTTTTGCTGATAGCGATCCGCATAGCGCGCATAAGCGTCCTTTGCCAGTTCCGGGATCGTATCGCTCAGCTGCTGTGCATAATACTGGTTGGCCTGTGCGCCGGCCGTTGCCGCCGCCGAATTTGCAAGGCCGCCGGTCAGCGCCATATACTGCGCTGCGGCATTTTCTCCGGCACGTGCGCCCTCGGTGCGATACTTTCTCTGATAAGCCTGATAAACCGGGTCACTGTCGGGATCATAGGAAAAAGCCTTCTGATGCATCAGCTGATTGCTCAGCTTTTGCGCGTCGCCTAAATACATTTCCATGTATTTTTCTGCAAGATCCATCGGCGCAGTAACGCCGACACGGTTTGCATAGTCCCGGGCGGCATTGTCAACCGTGCTCTGTCTTGTCCACGCCTTACCCTCATCGTCAATGTAGGCAACATCCAGCGGTGTGCCGCCGACCGATACCGTACCGTTTCCGTAGGACAGCGCATCCGCCGACAAGCCGTACTTTCCGGCCGCATCGGCATAAGCGTCGCTGACCCGAACCATCGGATTGTTGGAATTTTGGAAAAAGTCCGCCACACTCTTTTGAATATCGCTGTTTTTTGCATACGATACCCCGGCATTTTCATCCATATATCCGGGTTTCATCAGGTTTCTGCCGTTCAGCGTCACCGTCTGATTGACCTCGTCATAGCCGATGGCGTCGTCCGAAAATCCCATATTATTGAGGGTCGCCCGAATCCCCACCTGACCGTCCTGTCGGGTGGGGACGGTCACCTTCCATTTGTTTCTGCTATATGCCATAGGTTTTACCTCCCTGATACGTAACCAGCTCCAGATCGTGCAATACTACGGGGCCGCTGCCGGAGATACGCAGCTGAAAGCTGTCACATTTTTGAAATCGAACCGGAATCCGGCTCACGCCGAACCCGGATTTTTTATGAAGTTTTCCGGCCGTAACGAACGCGCCGCCATCATGCGAAACCTCAATCTTAACGCTTGTCGTTTCGTCCCGCCAAAGGCGCAGCCGAAGACTCGGCACCCCCTTATGCGTCATAGTACGCAGCGTGATCGGGTGGGTTGTAAGACTCCAGGAGACCGCCTCGCTGCCGCAATGATACCGCCAGATTCCGTCCGGCGCCGCCGCGTACAGGCTGCCGCCGTAAAAGACAAAGTCAAAAAATGCCGTATTATCTTCCCGGTACCACAAATTCAGTGCCGGATCATAGACCAGCAGATCATAATGCGTGCCGTCCGCGCTCGCCGCGGCATAATAACGCTGCCCGTCCGTCCCTGCCGCACAGTAACGGTCATGCCGCCTCGTAAGCTGCGGTGCGGCTGCATAGGGTTCTCCGCCCTGGTAGGCATAAAACCCGGCAGCAGACAGGTAGTATAAAATACCGCCGATCTCCGCAATGCTCCTTCCGTCAATGCAGCCGCCGGCAGTCTGTTTCGGGATCGAGAAATTACACGGCGTGTCCCCGTAAACATGGTGAATGCAGTGACTTTTAAAGGCCACCACGGCGGTGCGGTAACTGCAAATTCCGGTAAAGGAACCGGGCGTCCCGATGGCGCTGTACCAGCTGTCACTGTCAAGCCCTGCAAACGTATGAAAATTCATACAGTCACCCAATTTGGACGCATAGAGATACTCACCGTTTTTCGCCGTGCCGAAAAGGCGGTTGTTATGTACGCATACATGATCCATATCCGGAATGCTGCGCCCAATGGTAATGCTTCCGCTCTCGGTGCCGTTTTCAAACTTTGCCAGACCCCCGCGCTTTTGATAAAGCAGAAGGTTCATTCTCCCTGTCTCGACGGATTCTACCACCACCGAAACAATCGTGTCCTCGGCCGCATAATCCTTTCGCCCCTGCACAACACAGGTGTTGTTTTGGGTCTTGGCGCAGCCCCGTATGACAAGGCTGTCCCCCGGCTTCCACGCGCTAAAATCCGCACCGCTTTTGCTGATATAGGCCGTATATGCGCCGGTTGTTTCATTGTAAGCACTGTAAAAGCTTACGCCGGTGAGCGTCTGCGTCTGCTCCATACTGCAAAGCTTCTGACTGACCGTCCCGGTATCGGGATCGGGCAGATAATCATAGTATACCTTATCGGGAAAAATGCAGATCTTTCCGTTAAAATCCGCAATCGATTTTTCACCGGCCTCTAGCAGGTCATCGCCGATCTGCGTTCCCTGATAATAAAAGTGCCGATCCTTTACCCCTGTAAAGGCCGTCAGCGGTTCCCCGGTTTCCTCCGGTGCGCAAAACGCCGTAATCCCGGTCATGGACACCACCTTTTCCCGCGGCTGCCGCGGCGTCAGTGCCGGATAGGCGTCAGCGCAGAGATTCTCTGTCTCCAAAAGCGACCCCTGTTTTGCCTTGGGCCGAAGATCCAGCCCGGCAAAGCTTACAATCTGGCTGACCGGGTTTTCCTTTGCCTGTAAGATAGGAAGCAACATTTTAACTCCTCCCCTCAGGCTGTCCAATAGCGCCGCAGCTTTGATACCGGGTTAAACGGCGCACGGTTTTTATAGTCCCGGCGCAGCCCCTCATAGAGCGCATTGTATTGGTTCATGTGTGCACTGTATCCCATGTAATCATGCTGATAAAGCGCCATCTTTGCCAAAATATATTCCACATACATGCCGTCATAGGGCAGTTCGTCAATCTCAGTCAGGTCATCAATCACCCGGCGGATTGCCATGGGCGCGGCAGTCTGCGGCGTAAAGGTGTTTTCCTCAACCACCAGCCCGTCATAGAGCTGATCGACCACATAGGTACGCTGCGCGTCCTCCCAGTCCGGCTCGGCGTCCTTGTCGGAGAGCGACACCCATTCAATCAGGTCTCCCGGATAAAGCTCCGGATGCTCCAGCTTAATGAAGTTCTCGCCCACGTCAAAGGCACCCTTTAACTGCACATGCCGCACCGGCAGGGCACGGGTTAAGTAAACCAGTTTCAGCTTCGCCGGATAACTGACCTGAAACTGCGGACTTCCGCCCGCAAAGCTGCGAAAATCCAGCTTATCCATCATGGTATTGTTCAGATACGCAACCTCGATATCCTCAAAGTCGATGTCATCCGGCAAAATGAGTTCCTCCGGCCCGGTCAGTGTTGTCTCGATGGTGTCATAAATTTTTTTAATATCGCGGCGGATTCCCGCCGATACCTCATCGCACCAGCGAAGCTTTTCTTCCGTCTGATACGAATTGGGGCATAGGGCGTCCGCCGTCTCGATTACCTTGAGAAGTTCCAACGCCCATCACCTATCCTTTCAAGCTTTCCACATAGGCCTCTGCCTCCATCTCCTGCTTGTGGCTGCGCTCTAATACCAGCGCAACACACCGCGGCACCATGACGGAAACGCCTCTTTGAATCTGATAATTGGTGCCGTTGACCGTCACGGTCAAATCATCCTTGTAACGGTTGTGATCCTTGATCAGCATGACCGGCACCGGCTCTTTGTAGTAAGCTGTAAGATCAGCTGCCTTATTTTCTGTCTTTTTCACTGGCATTTCAATTCCTCCTTTTCATTTTTGGGGCTGTAAAAATATGTTTTACAGCCCCGGTTTTTAACGAATCATGATTAGTAACTGCAAGTCGTCTCTACCCGAACCATAAATTCCGGTGAGAGAATTTCTGCCGTCTGGGTTGCCTTCCAGCCGACGGTGCTGCGCTGATCCAGCGGATCGCCGGTACCGGCGCTGCCCTTCTGCTTTAAAATGGTTTGCAGTCCGCCGCCGGTGATACTGGTAACACCGTAAGCGTTCTGGCCGATAAAGAGGGTCGAATATACGTCCCTGCCCTGCGCACCGGCGCCGGACGGATAGATGATTACGTTTGCCTTCACTGCCGCATCCGGCGTTTCGGAAAGCGTAATGGTTGCCGCACCGGCCGCGCCGGCTGCCGCAGACGCAATCGCATAATCCTTGCCGGCAATCTGCAGCGTCTTGCCGCCAAGATAGGTCACATCATCTGCCGTCAGCGGCTCGGTAATGGTGATGGTCTTTCCAGAAACACTGGCAACTGTCAGCGTTTCTGCATCGCCCTGGGTTACCGTCGCAGGATTTCTGAGCGTTCCGGCACGGAAAATTTTTGCCTCGGTGGATTCAAAAAATACCACGCCGTGAATTCTGCCGATAGCACCCTGGTACCAATCCTTCGGATCAACGTTCTGCTTGATGGCCTTCCATTCCGGATCGTTCGTCAGATCGTTTGCCACATCCGGGTGAATAATGGCAACATAGCAGCCATCCTTAAACGGCGCCGCATTGTTGCGCTTTAAGGTAGCCACGGCACGCTTTACGGCAGCTACGCTTAAATAATCGTTCTCCGACGCCGTGCTGCTGCCGCCCACCAAGAGGTTACGGTCGGCCTTGCCGTTTCCGTACTGTACATTGGTACCGGCATTGATCTTTTCGCGGATTACGGTGTCCAGCGTTCTGCCGGCCTGGTCGCCCAGCACATTCTGGGTCTCGCTGATGACCGAATCCACCGACGACAGGGTCAGCATATCGGACAGGGTCACATAGTCGCCGTACTGCTCTACCGTCGATTCTACGGTGGTTACATTCAGGGTGTTGCCTTCCGGCGTAACACCCTCGGTCAGCGGAACCAGCGCCTTGGGCAGTGGACTGAACCGGCGGAATTCGATGGTTTTACCGCTGCCGGACGGGATCGGCTTTTGCTGACCGAACTGGGCGTGTACCAGCTTCGGTGTCGCAAAGCGAATCAGCGCACGGTCATAATAGCTTTTCATCAGCGGGGTCAGATTGTTACCGGTATTGTTGGTAGTTGTAGTTTGTGTGTTTAAATAACTCATGAAAATTCCTCCTCTTTCTTTTGATACCTTTGCAGAATTATATTTTTAGGGTTAAAACGTAACTTTTTCTCCCTTTCTGACGCGCTCGATGATTTCATCCACCTCATCATCGGATAAATCCTTCGGGCTTTTGTTGGCTCTGGCCGGACGGTTCTTTGCCGCACCGTTTTCCACAATTCTTTCCCGGTTTGCGCTCATCTCTTCCAGCGCCTTGGAACGAATCTCTTCCGCAATCTTGTCAAAGTGCGTCAGCACATAGGCTTCTTCCATGGAAAGACCGTTTGCAAAGACATACTCCACAAAAACGGGGTTCTCCATCTCATCTTTTACTTGAAAGTCAGGATATTTTTTCATCATTTCGGCCGCCTCGGCACGAAGCTGTGCCATACGCGCCTCCGCCTGCTGCGAAGATAACGATCCGTTTGTTGCCGCAGCGCCCGATGCATCGGCCGGCATTGCTCCCGGCTGCTTGTCTGCACCGGCAGCCGCCCCTATCCCTCTTTTGGCACCCTCGGCAGTTACACCGGGATTGGTCGGCAGTTCCTGCGGACGGTTTTTTAAATTTGTTGTAAATCGAAACATGATTTTCCTCCTTTCCCGCACGGAGCGGGATTTTTATTGCCGTAAACATTCTCCGGAGTTGTTTCAGCAAAGGTATTGTAGCACGGAATCAAGTGACATGGAGTGCCATGCCGCCCGTCATTTTTAAATTTTTGTGTTTTGCGCCGCAAAAAACCATGATTTCCGTCTTTTTCACTGCGAAAATTCGCCCAAAAATGTCTTTTTGCTCTATTTTTTACGGATATTTATCATGATGTTTTACTTGCAAATCGGGCAAAGCTATGATAAAATAAGAAAACAGAAAGGGAAGTGGAAGGATGCATCGTAAAAGGGTCATATTGACCGGATTTGGATTGCTGCTGACCGGCGCGATGCTGCTGAGCAGCTGCGCCTTTTTTAAAAAGACGATTTCCGATCTTTCGGATTTAGACGCAAAAACCGCCGAGACGGATCCTGCTGTACAAGGTGATGCCGCAGACAATACTGCATCAGATACACAAAATGCGGATCAATCTTTTGATACAGCCGAAAAGCAGGAAGCGTCTGCCGCAAAAGATGCCCCATCAAATACACCTGCCGCCGCCTCTGTCAAGGACGCGATCGTCGGCAGCTGGAGCGTTGACCATCTGGAGGATGCTGACGGTAATACCGTCGGCTTTGACGCGCTTTTATCCGATCAGTCGGCACTCTCCGGCATGATGGCAAAATTCTTAAAAAAAGGAACCGTCATCACCTTTACGGAGGACGGCAAGTTAAAGTGCGGCGTTTTATCGGTGCGTTACAGCTTTGATTCCGCCAATACGATCTCGCTCAGCGGCGGAATTTTGCCGCAAAATTATAGCGGCATCTCCGTCACGGCGGCAAACGATACCGCCGGTATCCGAATCGGAAATTATACAGTCTCTCTTTCCCGCACATAAAAAAGCTACCGCAAAATGCATCCATTTTGCGATAGCCCGTTTTAAAAAACCGCTCTTACTGCTTGGCTTTACCGAGGATATGATCCCGAAAGAAAAAGGTAATTGCCCATAATCCGCCGAGAGCGACAATCACAAAGATGATTCTGGACATGACGGATAACTGACCGCCAAAGAGCGCGGCGGCAATATCAAACCCAAACAACCCAATACTGCCCCAGTTAATGGCACCGATAATGATTAAAATTAAAGCTGCTACGTCCATGATAATCTCCTTTCTGCATGATAATGAAAAAATTTTTCTGTTATTTTGCGAAGTCGTTTCATAGATATAGAACAAACTCCGCTTTGGTTGTTTGTCATTAGTATGTGTCACAGGCTTAAAAACATGCAGTCGAAATATGGATGATTTTTAAAATTTTTACGAATGAAACATCGGTTTTCCGCACAGAAAATCGAAGGGAGGATACCTTGTGAGAAAAAACAGGATTTGTTTTGTCATTTCTCTGCTGGTTTTATTGGCCGTCCTTAGTGCGTTCTGGATCGGAGGACTGATTATGAGCAAGAGCGGCACCGACACCGCATCGCCAAGCGATCCGGTGGATTATGTGATTATTTTAGGCTGCCGCGTCGAAGGAGAAACACCCGGTAAATGCCTGGACGCCCGGATTGACGCCGGTGCGGAATATTTAAAGGCGCATCCGTTCGCCATGGCGGTATGCTCCGGCGCACAGGGCAGCGACGAGGCCATCAGCGAGGCAGAGGCGATCATGCGCGGCCTGACGGATCGCGGCATCCACAAGCGCCGCATTTTAAAAGAAGAAAATTCCCGCAGTACCTACGAAAACCTTTTATTTTCCAAACAGCTGCTGGATGAACGCACCGCCGGCCGTTCCTATCGGGTCGCGGTGCTAACCAATAACTTTCACATTTACCGTGCGCGCCGTCTGGCAGAGTATGTCGGATTTGTCAATTCTGCCGCTATCTCTGCCAAAACGCCTGCCACGCAGTTTTACCAAAACCTCATCCGCGAAATCTGCGCCGTGGTTTATGCGCATTTTCGCTACCGCTGATTTTGCCTTTCTATGATTGATTTTGTATAATTTTAAAAAAAATGAAAGATTTCATGATAGATGCAAGGAGGAATCATTATGAGTACAAACAACTTTATCCACATCGCTCCCTGGCTGGTTCTTGCAGCTGCAATTTTGGGTTTATGCTTTGCAGCCTACAAGTTCTTCTGGGTAAAAGCCAGACCGGAGGGCACCGCGCAAATGGCACAGATTGCCGCAAAAATCCGCAAGGGCGCCATGGCCTACTTAAAGCGCCAGTATAAAACCGTTGCGATCTTTTTTGTCTGCATGCTTGTCATTCTTTGTATCATGGCATCGCTTGACATGCTATCCTGGTTCGTTCCCTTTGCCTTTTTAAGCGGCGGCTTTTTCTCCGGCCTTTCCGGCTTTATCGGCATGAAGATTGCAACCTACGCCAACTCCAGAACGGCCAACGGTGCGCGCGATGGGTTAAACAAGGGTCTTAAAATTGCGTTTTCCAGCGGAACCGTTATGGGTCTTACCGTGGTTGGCTTGGGTCTTTTGGATATCAGCGTATGGTTTCTGATTCTCCGCGCCGTATTCGGCACCGCAGACACCGCCGTAAATGAAATCATGGGCGCTATGCTCACCTTTGGTATGGGTGCAAGCTCGATGGCACTGTTCGCCAGAGTGGGCGGCGGTATTTTTACCAAGGCGGCCGATGTCGGCGCCGACCTGGTTGGTAAAGTCGAGGCCGGTATTCCGGAGGACGACCCCAGAAACCCGGCCGTAATCGCAGACAATGTCGGTGATAATGTCGGTGACGTTGCCGGTATGGGCGCCGATCTTTATGAATCCTATGTCGGCTCGATCATTTCCTCCGGCGCACTGGCTGCTGCCGCAGGTCTGAGTTTTGGCGGCGTTATCATTCCGATGCTGATTGCCGCAATCGGTATTATTGCCTCTATGATCGGTACCTTTTTTGTCAGCACCAAAGAGGGCGCGGATCAAAAGAGTCTGCTCGCCTCGCTGCGCCGCGGTACCTATATCAGTTCGATCTTAGCCGCAATCGGCTCCGGCGTTTTGATTTATACGATTCTGCCGGAACACACCGGCGTTTTCTGGGCGGTCATTTCCGGTCTGGTTGCCGGCGTTTTAATCGGCTTTTTTACCGAGTATTTTACCTCCGATTCCTACAAGCCGACCCAAAAACTGTCCAAATCCTCTGAGACCGGAAGTGCGACCATCATCATTGACGGTCTGGCACTGGGTATGTTGTCCACTGCAATCCCGGTTATTATTGTCGCCATCTCGGTACTGATCAGCTACTTTGTATCCGGCGGCGCACATAGCTTTGCGCTGGGTCTTTACGGCGTTGGTATTTCCGCAGTCGGCATGCTCTCTACCTTAGGCATCACCTTGGCTACCGATGCCTACGGCCCGGTTGCCGATAATGCCGGCGGTATCGCCGAAATGGCAGGTCTGGAAGAGACCGTTCGTGACCGTACCGACGCACTCGATTCCCTGGGTAACACAACCGCCGCTACCGGAAAAGGCTTTGCCATCGGCAGCGCCGCTTTAACCGCGCTGGCACTGATTGTGTCCTATACCGATAAGGTAACCGGCCTTAACGGCGTCTTGGATCTTTCAATCACCAATCCGCCGGTGTTGATCGGCCTGTTCATCGGTGCAATGCTGCCGTTTTTGTTCAGCGCCTTCACCATGCAGGCAGTCGGCCGTGCCGCACAGAAGATTGTGGTTGAAGTACGCCGTCAGTTCAAAGAAATTAAGGGTCTGATGGAAGGAAAAGCAGAGGCGGATTATGAGACCTGTGTTGACATCTGCACCCGTTCTTCGTTAAAAGAAATGATCCTCCCGGCAGCGCTTGGTATTATCGCCCCGATTATTGTCGGCCTGGTTCTCGGCGTTAACGGTGTTGTCGGCATGCTGGCCGGCGCACTGGTTTCCGGCTTTGCCATTGCGATTATGATGGCAAACTCCGGCGGCGCCTGGGATAACGCAAAGAAATATATCGAAGCCGGAAACTTCGGCGGCAAAGGCTCAGAAAATCATAAGGCGGCCGTTGTCGGCGATACCGTCGGCGATCCGTTTAAAGATACCTCCGGCCCCTCTGTCAACATCCTGATTAAGCTTTTAACCATGGTTTCCATCGTTTTTGCCGGCTTAATCGTAAAGTACAATCTGTTTGACATGATTTCTCAGCTGTTCCGCTAAATATTGTCAATCAAGCCGTCCCCATTTTTGGGGGCGGCTTTTCTTTTTTCTTCTTCTTTTTGACAGTGCAAAGTATATTCCTTCTTTTTTCTCCAAAATCAGAACAAAAAATTTCTGTTTTCCGATCCCGATTTCGACAGACCAAATGGTAAATTATGGATATAATAGTTCTGTAATTGTTACGGAGGTGAAGAACATTGAAAGCTACAAAAGAAGGAAAGGAAATGGAAATTGCCCTGATATCGCCCCATAAGGTACATAAAGAAAAAAGAACACTGCCCGACATTAAAGTTTCGGATCTTTTGATCCGCAGTCTCGGCTTTTTTGCCGCGCGCGCCGTGCCGCTGCCGCAGCTCGCCCCCTTCGGACTGGCCTTTCTTGCCATGGACCGTAATTTTTCTGTCAAAAATTTATGGTCGCTGCTGATGGTAATTACCGGCTATGCCAGCTTAATGGACGGATTTTCGCTGCGTTATATCGGCGCCTGTCTGGCCTTTGAGGTCATGCTATTCTTTTTGGATCGCGGCGAAGAACTGTCACCGCGCAGCGCGCTGACGACGGCCGGCGCCGGCATTGTCGTGTTTCATTTGCTGGAGATTCTTTGGACAGGCTTTGTCGGAAGCGCGGTGATTACCACAATTTTGGATTTTCTTTTGGTTACGCTCGGCATTTTGGTCTTTGACCGCAGCCGCGGCATGATGAGTCTGAAGAATCTGCAAAGCAGCATCCCGACAGAGGAAGAAAAACTCAGTCTCTGCATTACCGCCGGCATTGTCCTGCTCAGTTTTCAAAGCATTGCATGGCTGCCCTATGTCTCTCTATCCAACTTTCTCGGATTCTGGGTTCTTGGTATCACGGCCATTGCCGGCGGTTTTATGCCGGCAGCGGCCGCCGGCATGATTTTGGGACTGCTCCTCGGCATACGTGAAGATCTTTTGGCCTACCTCGCAATTTTCACTTCCTGCGGTCTGCTCTGCGGCATTGCCGCCCGTTTTCACAAATTGGCTGCCGCAGCCGTTATCGCCCTTGGCGGCGTCTTTTTATCCCTTTACGGCATGACGGGCGGTGCGGCCTCTATCCATGTTGCAGAGCCGCTGCTCGGCGCAGCCGCGCTGATTTTTACCCCCAAGCGCGTCTTTTATGAAGTGCGGCGTTTTGTCAGCTTTGCCCCTGCGTCCAAAGAAACCGATAACCCGGCTGCGCAACGGCTGCTTTCAAAACTATCCCTCACCGCGGATTCGTTTGAGACCTTGTCAAATACCTTTGTCCGCCTGTCGGATAATCAGGATCAGGTGGATATGCAGGATATTGCCATGCTGTTTGATACGGCGGCCGATCATATCTGCCGCGATTGCAGCCGCGTTCATGTCTGCTGGAATAAAAATTTTAACGCCACCTACAAAACCATGTTTAAATTTTTGGAGATTATGGAACGCAAGGGCGCACTTAACCCGGAGGATATCGACCCGGTATTTTCGGATCACTGTCTGCGCATTGCACCCCTCACCCGTGAACTCAACCGTCTTTTTGAGATTTATAAAATCAATCAGGTATGGAAGGGAAAGCTGCGCGAGAACCGCGACCTGATCGGTCAGCAGTTCCACGGCGTATCCGAAATCCTGCGCCGAATGACCGAGGAACTTAAAACGACCGCCGCACCGGACTACCGTTCCGCACAGGAGATTCAAAACCGCTTAAAAAAGATGGGCTGTCTTGCCGAATCGGTACTGGTAATGCACGGAACAAACGGCCGTCAGACGGTGCAAATCACCCCTTATGCGGCAGAAACAACGCTGCCGGAAGAAACCGTCCAAATACTAAACGATGTACTGGGTAAAAAATTTGTTGCCGACAACCGGCAGCCCTCTTTGGTATCCAAAACGCCGGCCTATCTGTTTTTCGAGGAACCCCCTCTAACCATAGAAGCCGCCTTTGCCTGTGCAGAAAAAGGAGAGGAATGCGGCGATTCTTATATGCTCCGCCTTTTAAACGGCGGAAAATATATCGCCACACTGAGTGACGGCATGGGCACCGGCCACCGTGCCAACCGGGAAAGCAGTACCATCATCTCTCTGCTTGAGGATTTTATGAATGCCGGCTTTGACAAAACCGTGGCAGTAAAGCTGATTAACTCGGTCATGGTTATGAAATCCGCGGCAGAGGCCTTTGCAACCGTCGATATGTGTATGGTCGATCTCTATACCGGCGAGGCCGAATTTATCAAAAACGGTGCAGAACCCAGCTATATCAAAAGAAAGCAAAACACCGAGACAGTCCGCTCCGCCTCGCTGCCGATCGGAATTCTCTCCGGCGTAGAAATCGAAACCTTTGCACACACGTTAAAAGACGGCGATATGGTGGTTATGGCAAGCGACGGGATTTCACTGCGCGGCGAATCCGGAAACTGGCTGCGCAGCGCGATCGACCACGCGCCCTCGGATATCTCACCAAAGGCTCTTTCGGATTGTATACTGCAGGAATCCATCGCGAGAAAGGGCGGCAGCGCCGACGATGACATGACCGTCATTGTGCTGCGTGCCGCCGCGGCCTCCTGATTTCTTTTTTGATTTTCTTGTCAAATACGACATTTTGCGCTATAATAAAAAAAAACGACAGGAGGTTCTTTTCGTGAAAACCTATATACTAGCGAGCAAAAATGCGCATAAAGCAAAGGAAATCAAGGATATTTTAGGCGACCATTTTCATATTTTGACCCAGACCGAGGCCGGCGCCGGTGATATTGAAGTCGTTGAGGACGGCAAAACGTTTGAAGAAAACGCCATCAAAAAAGCACAGGCGATCATGCAGGCTACCGGAAAACCCACCATTGCCGATGACAGCGGCCTGTGCGTTGACGCACTCGGCGGCGCGCCCGGCGTATATACAGCACGCTACGCCGGCGAACACGCTACCGATGCGGATAATATCCAAAAGCTGCTTGCGGCGCTCTCCGATGTGCCGCTGCAAGACCGCACCGCACACTTTGCATGCGTCATCGCGGTTGCAGAGCCGGGACAGGAAATCCGTACCTTTTACGGCGAATGCAGCGGCCGGATCGCGCTCGCCCCGGCCGGCGAGGACGGATTCGGCTATGATCCGGTCTTTTACTATCCGCGCTATGACAAGACTTTGGCAGAACTTCCGCCTTATGTCAAAAACGTCATCAGCCACCGCAGCGCCGCGCTGCAGCTGGCGGCAGAGGACATTAAAAGCCGCTGACTTTTCCACGCTTTCCCTGTTGATAAAATGTGGACGGCCTGTGTGAAAAATTTTTTCACCCAAACCGCACTGGAAAGTGTGGAAAACAAAACCAAGTTATCCAAAGCTTATCCCATGCCGCTCTTTGGCGCTTTGACGGGATAAGCTTTCCTTTTCCCCTTTTTCCACACCCCCAACAACAGCGACAGCAACTAAAATATAATATATATAAGATATATAAAAAACACAGACTTTCTCATCTTTAGGATTCCCGGATGATACCTGTTTGATACCCCTTATCATAAAAATATTTTGAATTTTGAAAATAATCCTTTACCATCGTTTTTTTCTGTGTTATACTGGTAGTCGTGAGAAATGGAAAGAACAATCGAAAAAGGGAGAAATTGGGGGTGCACAATCGGTGTTTTATCAGCTATATTTTCGGCTGACCGCAAAGGTTATGGCGGCCGTTTTGACCGCGGTACTGATTGTCGGCGCCATTTGTTTTTATACAGACGTATCCTCTGCGGAGGATCGTTTTTATGACGCGGCAAAAGAAGTGTCGGGCAGTGAGCTGCCGGACAAACTTCGTGATTTTTATGAGAGCGGCGGGAACGACGCTGCGACCGCATCGCTGATGGAACGGGAAATTTTAAACTATGCCGGAAAGCTTGGACTGACCGAAAACCGGAGTTGTTATGTCTTATCCGCCAGGGATTTAAGCGTCATTTCACCGCCCTCACTGTCGGCCGGCCAAATGAGCCAAACCAAGAATTTAAGCGCAGCCATGCGCGGCGGTAAAGGCGAAAAGTCGGGGCTTTTGGATCAAAGCATGGATTATGCCTATTTTATCAAAAACGGCAGCCATACCGAGGACGGACTGATTTTATACATCCGCGACAATAAAGTGGAAATCCGTGAGATTATGGCTGCATCGGGAAGAAATATTCTTTTTGCCGTTTTGATTGCCCTTTTGGCGGCGGCCGGCGTGGGATTTTGGATGACCTATACTATGGTTCAGCCGCTGAACCTTTTAAAGCGCAGGATTGAGCGTTTTGCAGAGGGTGATTTTGCGCCGGGGCTTGAAAAGCTGCCCTCCGGCGAGATGGGCAATCTGATTCGTTCGTTTAACCGGATCGGGACGGCCATGAATGAGAGCATCAAACAGAATAACACCCAAAAGCATAAGGTAGAGGTCATTTTAGAGCATATCAACAACGGAATTATCGCCTTTGACACCGATCAGAAGGTGCTGCATATCAATCCTGCGGCAAAACGGATGTTTCATATCGAGAATCCCGAAACGCTGCGCTTTGATTCCTTTTTCCAAAAATACCATGCCGATATCTGCATGGCAGAATTTATGTACTTAGAGCGGTCAAAGACCGAAAAACGGGAGCTTTTGGTCGGCAGCGACCATATCAAAACCTATCTGGTGCCGTTTCAGATGGATCATGATAAGATTGCCGGTGTGGTTTGTGTGTTTGAGGACGTGACCGAGCAGTTTAACTTAGAGAGCGCACGGCAAAAATTTGTGGCAGAGGTCTCGCACGAATTAAAAACGCCGCTGACGACCATCCGTACTTATACCGAGACCTTGCTGAGCGGTTATCTGGACGATAAAAAGACGGCGACCAGCCTTTTGACAACCGTGGAAAACGAGACGGATAAAATGACCGCGCTGGTACAAAATCTTTTGATTTTAAACCGGTTTGATATGCAGCGCGTTGATACGCATAAGGAATTTTTCTCGATTGACGCACTGCTGCGGCGTCTGACCGATATGTTCCGTCTGGAGGCGGAGCAAAAGGGACTGACCCTGACCTATAACCGTACGACCGAAATTCACGATATTTACGCGGACGAGGATCAGATTGAACGGGCGGTAAAGAATATCATATCCAACTCCATCCGCTATTGTTCAAAAGGGGATAAAATCCAGATTTACGCCGGAAATTTATATAATAACGTGTATATCAAGGTTGAGGACAGCGGAAAGGGAATTCCCAAGGCGGATCTTGCCCACGTGTTTGAGCGGTTTTATCGGGTGGATAAAGCAAGAAGCCGCGAGAAAGGCGGAACCGGTCTCGGCCTTTCCATCACCAAGGAGATTATCGAAAATCACGGCGGCACCATCCAGATCGAGAGCGAGTTCGGACGGTTTACCCGTGTGACAATCAATCTTCCGGCCAATAAAGTGGAATAAAAAAGAAAGGCGCCGCCTTTCTTTTTTTACGGGCAATAAACATTACAGATAAGAAGCCCTTTTTGTTTCGCGTATTCATAGGCAATTTTTGTACCGCCTTTTGATGGACGCGGCAAAAGGTCTTTTTTATCATGCTGACAAGGAGGGATGTAGTTCTCATCATAGTAAATAATGGCATATCTGCTATTTTGAATCATTTCGTAGTTTCTTTCAATATAGACTGCCCTTCCGGCATGATACAATTGTTCCGGAAAGTAGGTATCTTCATATCTTTCTAAGAGATGAGACCGATATTGATCATCGATATAAGGAAATTCGGCTCTTACGTAGATTCTTTTAAGTTCAGGATATTTTGTTTTTAATTGACTGACAATTTTATAACATAAACGATCAAATTGACTTTTACTCCCAAATAAAAATGTGTCAACATGATAATTGATGATTAAGTTTTCGATCGCGGACGTTAAATCATTGACAAGTTTGTCGCCGGATATAATTTTTCGATGTCCAAAGAAACAACAGGTATTTAATTTTTGAATCTCATTTCTCACAATATCACCCTCTTAAAAATTTTAT
>CAVGTH010000012.1:0-9175 GCA_963632045.1 Roseburia faecis
GACCCTGGTTGACCTCTTTCACGGCTGCCTCAATTTGCGCCCGGATTGCGGCCGTATCACCCTCTGCGTCGGAATAAATCTCGGCAACGATGGTCTCCTTTTCCCGGTAGACCACAACCTCGGTCACATTTTCGATAAAAGAAAGCAGCGTTTCGATTTCCTCCGGGTAGACATTCTTTCCGTTGTCTAAGATAATGAGGTTCTTTTTACGGCCGGTAATGCAAAGCAGGCCGTCCTTCATTTTTCCAATGTCGCCGGTATAGAACCAGCCGTCTTTTAACACATTTTTGGTTTCTTCCTCTTTATGATAGTAGCCCAGCATCACAATGTCGCCCCTGACGCAGATTTCGCCCTCGCCTTCGCTGTCCGGGTTGTCGATTTTAACCGAGACGCCGGGGATCGGCGCGCCGACTGTGCCGCAGCGGATGTTGTTGTTGCGGTTCAGCGCCACGATCGGCGAACATTCGGTAATGCCGTAGCCGTTGATGATGGTGATGCCGAGATCCTCAAAGCCTTTCATGTACTGATCGGAGATCGGTGCACCGCCGGTAATCAGCATGGAGAGGTTTCCGCCGAACTGGTCGATGACCGAGCGGAAAAAGGTGCGCCGAAGGTCGATGCCGACCTTGCGCAGCGCGTTGCTGACCGTAATCAGGCGGCGCAGCAGCTTTGCCTTGCCGCTTTTTTCGGCGGCTTTCCAGATGTTTTTATAAAAGTTTTCAATAAACAGGGGAACCACCGAAATATGCCCCGGCTTTGCAGCCTGAATATCCTTTAAAACGGTTTTTAGACTATTGTTGATAAAGATAGAGTTCCCCATCCAAAGCTGGCAGATGACGCTTGCCATAAAGCCGAAGGTGTGATTCAGCGGCAGGATCGCCATGGTTCCGTCCGGAATATGCATACAGGACATGCTGCGGTAGGCGTCCTGCGCCAGATTCTTGTGCGAGAGCATGACGCCCTTGGGGTCGCCGGTCGTGCCGGAGGTATAGATGATTGCACACATGGCCGCACGGTCAAGGCTTACGTTTTCATAAAGACGGCTGCCGCCCTTCAGCAGATTGGTGCCCTCCTCTAAGATGGCGTCAAAATCGTCCATGCAGATCATTTTATCGATGGAAAGACCGTTTTCCTGCATCGTACGGACGCACTTTTCTTTTGTATGGGAGTAGACAAAGATGGCAGGCCGGCTGTCGGCCAGCAAAACGGCAATCTCGGCCGGTTTTAATTCCTTATCGATCGGCACAATCACGTTGCCGGTATTTACAACGGCCAGATAGGTTACGATCCAGGCATAGCTGTTTTCCCCAAGCAAGGCGATCCTGGCGCCGTTTTCGACCTTGGCGTTTAGAATGTATTCTCCAAGCGCGGTG
Organism: Roseburia faecis; assembly: GCA_963632045.1. Classification (GTDB taxonomy): domain Bacteria; phylum Bacillota; class Clostridia; order Monoglobales; family Monoglobaceae; genus Ructibacterium. The sequence goes on from CAVGTH010000012.1 coordinate 1,374, forward strand.
ACGTCCTCGTATAGCTTGCGAAAGCTGATACAAACCAGATCATCGTCCTTTCGGTACCAAAACGCCTTTTTCTCTCCGTAGGTATCCATGCCGTAGGACACCAGTTCTCTTAAATCGTTTAATTTGGCACGTTCCACGTGCTGTTCCGGTGGTTGTTTCATCACAATTCCTCTCCCTTCTATTGAAAAAAGCCGTATCGCCGGCTGCGACACAGCTTTTTAAGATCCCTTTTCCGCATCGGCCAGCTTGCGCTTTAGCCGCTGCAGTGCGTTATCAATGGATTTGGGACTGCGCCCCAAACCGGCGGCAATCTCCTGATAATTCATGCCGCTGAGATATAAAGAGAGCACCGACTGCTCCAGCGGACTGAGTTTTTGCGCGATCTTTTCCTCCAGCGCCTCCGCCTTTTCGCGGCGGAGGAACATCTCCTCCGGGTCAACGGATTTGCGCTCTGCCAGCATATCGACCAGCGTCCGCTCGGTGTCATCCTCATAGACCGGCTTGCTGAGCGAGACGTAGGAGTTGAGCGGCATGTGCTTTAGCCTTGCCGCCGTCTTGACCGCGGTGATAATCTGTCTCTTTACGCACATCTCCGCAAAGCCGCGGAAGGAGGCCTGTTTGGTCGCGTCAAAATCGCGGATCGCTTTAAACAGGCCGATCATACCCTCCTGTACCAGATCTTCTTTATCGGCGCCCGGCAGAAAGTAAAGCTTTGCACGGGTGCGAACCAGGTTTTTATAGCGGGTAAGAACGTATTCGGTGGCGGTTTTGTCCCCCTCTGCGGACAGTTCTACCAGCTGCTCATCCGCCATGGTCTCATAGGAAAATTCTTTCCTTGCCATTTTGGCCCTCCTCTATGCAAGATCGGCGCCGCGCCGTCATTATTTTACTAAAGCGGCGGTGTCGCGTGCGATCATCAATTCCTCATTGGTGGGAATGACATAAACGGCAACGCGGCTGTCCGGCGTGCTGAGCACGACTTCTTCGCCTCTGGATTTTTGATTTAAGCCGTCATTCAGCGCTACGCCGAGATAACCCAAGTAGCCGGCGATTTCTGCCCGTACCCGTCCGTCGTTTTCGCCAACGCCGGCCGTAAAGGCGATGGCGTCAACGCCGTTCATCGCTGCGGTGTATGCACCGATGTATTTTGCAACCCGGTAACAAAACGCCTCCAGAGCGACCTTGGCCAAATGGTTGCCCGCATCGGCTGCCTTTTGCACATCGCGGAAGTCGGAAGAAATGCCGCCGCTCATGCCCAAAATACCGGATTTTTTATTAAACAGGTTCAGCACCTCGTTAATATCCTTGCCTTCTTTATTGCAAATATACTGTGCAACCGTGGGATCGATATCACCGCAGCGGGTACCCATAATCAGACCCTCCAGCGGTGTCAGTCCCATGCTGGTGTCCACACATTTTCCGCCGATAGAGGCAGAGACGCTGGCGCCGTTCCCTAAGTGGCAGACAATGACTTTTGCATTTTGCGCGTCAAGATTGCCAAAGCGGATAGCCTCCTTTGAGACAAAGTTGTGGCTGGTGCCGTGGAATCCGTATTTACGGAGACTGTATTTTTCAAGATATTCATGCGGAATTGCATAAGTATATGCTTTTTCTGCCATTGCCATACCAAACGCGGTATCAAAAACGGCAACGTTGGGCTTGCCGGGCATCGCTGCCTCACAGGCTTCGATTCCGGTGAGGTTTGCCGGGTTATGTAAGGGGCCTAAATCAAAGCATTCGCGGATCACGCGCTTTACATCGTCGTTTACCACGATCGAGTCGCTGTAGACCATGCCGCCGTGCAGCACGCGGTGACCGACTGCGTCAATCTCGTCCACGCTCTTTACCACGCCGTGGTCGGCACTGAGCAGCGCCTCTAAAACCAGGCCGACGGCAACCTTATGCTCCGGCATCGGGGTTTCCTTGACATAGTTCTCCTTGCCCGGCACCTTGTGGGTCAGCTTGGAACCGTCAATGCCGATTCTCTCACACAGACCCTTTGCCAGAACGGACTCGGTCTCCATGTCGATTAACTGATATTTCAGGGAAGAGCTCCCTGCGTTGATGACTAAGATTTTCATGTTCGACCCTCCTGTTTCTATTTGTCCTGCTGCTGCGCCTGTACACAGGTAAAGGCAACAACGCCGACGATATCCTCAAAGCTGCATCCGCGGGACAGATCGTTGACCGGCTTTGCGATTCCCTGGGTCAAAGGACCGTAGGCTTCAGCCTTTGCCAGTCTCTGTACCAGCTTGTAGCCGATGTTGCCGGCATCCAAATTCGGGAAAATCAAAACGTTGGCCTTGCCTTCGATCGGGCTGCCGGGCGCTTTGGAGGCATTGATGGCCGGTACGATGGCAGCGTCCAACTGCAACTCGCCGTCCAGCTTCAGATCCGGCGCCAGTTCTTTGGCAAGCGCCGCTGCATTGCGGACTTTATCGACATGTTCCGACTTCGCACTGCCGTAGGAAGAATAAGAGAGCATAGCAACGCGCGGTTCCTCGCCGACTAGGGAACGGAACGAGTTGGCAGAAGATACGGCGATCTGTGCCAGCTTTTCTTCGTCCGGGTATTCGTTTAAGCCGCAGTCGGAGAATACAAAGGTTCCGTTTTCGCCGTACTCACAGTCGGGAACAATCATCAAAAAGAATGCGGAAACCACCTTGGTGTTCGGTGCGGTCTTGATAATTTGCAGCGCACTGCGCATAACGTTGGCGGTGGAGTTCACTGCGCCGGCTACCATGCCGTCTGCCATGCCGGTCTTTACCAGCATGCAGCCAAAATACAGGGTGTTTAAAATGGTTTCGGATGCCTTTTCCTCCGTCATGCCCTTTGCCTTTCTCAGTTCATAGAGTTTTGCGGCAAAATCCGCCGTCAGTTCGCTGGCGGCAGGATCGATGATCTTTGCGCCGGAAAGGTCTAAATCTGCGGAAATCTCCTTGATTTTTGCCTCGTTACCGAGCAGGATGATGTTTGCAAATCCTTCGCGCAGTACCGCGTCCGCCGCCTGAACGGTACGGCGTTCCTCGCCCTCGGCTAAGACGATCGTCTTTTTATCGCCTTTTGCCAGTGCTTTAATTTTGTCCATAAATGTCGACATTGTCATTACCTCTCTTGTAGAAATCTAGCTTTTTTTGCGTCAAAACGCAAGGGGAATCAAAGACGCCCCTTTATGCTACCCATTATTATACACCTTTGTGATTTATAACACAAGAAAAAAATCTATTTTTTTCTTGTGAATTCCATTTTTTGTGCTATACTAATAGAAGAAAATCGAAAATTCTGTTGATTTCGTATGATTTCTAAAAGGCAGGTGACAAAGGATTGAAGATCGGTGCAGTCGTATGTGAATATAATCCGTTTCATCACGGACACCAATATCAGATTGAGACCGCTAAAAAAACGCTGGGGCTGGATGCTGTGGTCGGGATTATGAGCGGCAACTTTGTGCAGCGCGGCGAGCCGGCGGTTTATCCCAAGGCGCTGCGCGCCAGGGCTGCTGTTTTGGGCGGCGTCAATCTGGTGCTGGAACTGCCTACCGTAATGACGCTGCAATCGGCGGAGCGGTACGCGGCGTCCGCGGTCAAAACGCTGGACGCAATGGGGTGCGTGGATACGCTGTTCTTTGGGGCAGAGGATGCGGATATTACCATGCTGAAGCAGATTGCCGCGGCGCTCTGTGCGGAGGATGCGGAATTTTCCGCGCATTTAAAGGCCGCTCTGGCACAGGGGCTGTCCTATGCCGCCGCGCGGAGCGGTGCGGTTCAAAGGGTGCTGGGGCCTGCCTCGGCGGCCATCCTCGGCCGTCCCAACAACATCTTGGCGGTGGAATATATCAAGGCGCTGCTGCGGATAAACAGCCGGATAAAGCCGGCGGCGATTGCACGCCGCGGCGCCGGGCATGACGCGGCGGAGCCGGACGGAATATTTGCCTCGGCCTCTGCGCTGCGTAAGCGGCTCCAAAACGGGGAGGACGTTGCCGGGTACTTGCCGGAGGACGCTGCGGCGCTCTGTCAAACCGTGCCGCCGTTTTCGCCCTGTGCGATGGAAAGGGCGCAGCTGGCAAACCTCGCACTGATGCCGTCCGGCCGTCTCAGAGAGATTGCCGATGTGTCGGAGGGATTGGAAAACGCGTTAAAGCGCGCCGTCTTTACCGAGGACACACTGGATCTTGTCATTGCCGCCGCCAAATCAAAGCGGTATGCGTACAGTCGGATTCGGCGCATTATCTTAAATGCGTATCTTGGCATCACCAAGGCGGACGCGCAGTGCGAGCCGCGCTATATCCGGATTTTAGACTTTGACGAGACGGGGCGCAGTGTGCTGCATCTTGCCAAAAAGACGGCGTCGCTGCCGCTGGCAAAAAACGGGGCGCAGATTCAGTCCGATCCGGCGGCGCTTGCGCTTTGGCAGCGCGAACTGGCGATCGATCGGGTTTATCGGATTTTTTCGCCGCAAAAGGATTGCGCAACGCCGTAAAAAATGATATGATAAAACGAAAGGCGGTTTGCGGCAAAAAGACGCGCAAACGAGAAGAAAGGCAGGAGGATTACCATGTATATTTCAGATACGATACAATATATCGGGGTCAACGACCACGACGTGGATTTGTTTGAGGGGCAGTACCCGGTAGCGAACGGAATGTCCTATAATTCTTATGTCATTATGGATGAAAAGGTTGCCGTAACCGATACGGTGGACGGGCGGTTTTATGCGCAGTGGATGGCGCAGCTGAAGGACGTACTCGGCGGCAGACGGCCGGATTACCTGATCGTCCATCATATGGAGCCGGATCATTCGGCCAATATTGCCCGGTTTGCCGCAGAGTTTCCCGATGCGAAGATCGCGGCGAGTGCCAAGGCGTTTACGATGATGATACAGTTTTTCGGCGATGACTTTGCCGACCGTCAGGTTGTGCTGAAGGAGGGCGACCGGCTGACGCTGGGGCAGCATACGCTGACCTTTTTGACCGCGCCGATGGTGCATTGGCCGGAGGTTATGGTTAGCTACGATGATAAGGATCGGATTTTGTTTTCGGCGGATGGATTCGGAAAGTTCGGCGCACCGGACGCGGATGAACCGTGGACAGACGAGGCAAGGCGCTATTATATCGGCATTGTCGGAAAGTACGGCATGCAGGTGCAGGCCTTGCTGAAAAAGGCGGCAGGGCTGGAGATTCAAAAGATTTGTCCGCTGCACGGGCCGGTGCTTTCCGAAAACCTCGCGGAGTACCTGCGCCTTTATGATACCTGGTCCTCTTACCGTCCGGAGACGGAGGGCGTTGTGATTGCCTATACCTCGGTTTACGGCGGCACCAAACAGGCGGCGCTGCAGCTTGAAAAAATGCTGAAAGAGAAGGGCGTTCGGACGGAAATTTTCGACCTGGCGCGCTGCGATATGTTTGAGGCGGTCGCGGCCGCATTCCGTTACAGCCGTTTAGCGCTTGCCACAACCACCTACAATAACGATGTTTTTCCGTATATGCACACGTTTTTGCATCATCTTGTCAGCCGCGGCTACCAAAACCGCACCGTTGGATTGATCGAAAACGGAACCTGGGCGCCGACCGCGGCCAAGGTGATGCGAGGTACGCTGGAGCCGTGCAAAAATTTGACGGTGCTCGATTCGGTTGTTACCGTAAAATCCGCGATGAATGCGGAGTCGGCGGCGCAGCTTGCCGATCTTGCGGCGCAGCTTGCAAAATAGGGGTATGAAAAAGACCGCAGTCGGTGGTTTTCACCGCTGCGGTCTTTTATTAAAAGCCGAAATTTTATGCATCGGTTTCTGTTGCTGTCATTGCTAATATTTGCTACACATTTTCTTTCAACAGGGGAATATCGATTTTAACGGTATTATATACGATGTGCATATCTAAGGTTCCGTACTTGTGCGCCGCTACATCGCGAAAACCGGAAATTGCTTTCCATGGCACGTTTTTATATTTATCTCTAAACGCAAAAGATAAATTTTTAACCAGTTCACCGATGTTTATCAATGACATTGCGGCTGCACGTTTTAAAATGTTATCTTTCATGAAAACATCTTGTTCTATATCGGAGAGCATGTCTATCGCAACATCGATCTCTTCCATGATTTTATTTAATGTTATACGATCTCTACGCTGCATAAAGCGGCACCACCTTATTGATTTCGAGAATTGAATCATCGGGAATGGGAAGGGTTACCACATCTACGGGTGTATGAAGCAGTTCTTCCATACGATATTTAACAGCGCATATCGTTAAAAGCGTAACACGTGCTTGCGGTGAGAATTCGACCAAAATATCAACGTCGCTATCTTCCGTGTTTCGGTTTTCGGCATAGGAGCCGAACAAACTTATACTGATAATCGGAAGTTCTTTTGCAACGACTTCTGCTGCATTTAATAACTGTTTCATTGTCAGCATGGTACCAGCCTCCTATTCATAAAACCGTTTACCGTAAAAAATAGTGGTGGAGGTGGGGGGAATTGAACCCCCGTCCGAAGAAGTATCCTCACAAGGCGGCTACGGGCGTAGTCTGTGGTGAAAAATTCCCGCCCGGCAAAGTCCACAGACAAACTCTGCCGTTTGGTAGCTTTTGATGCATGGCCGGGTCAAAGCAAGCCCGGCGCACGTTCACCGCGAATGTTGATGCCCCGGTTTTGGCTGCGGTAACCAAAGCGGGACAGCTGCCATTAGGCAGCGAGTGCTACGTTATTTCTAGCGTTTATTTTAAAATTTGGGTTTTTTACGCAATACCCATTGCGGCCCGCTCCTCATGTCTCTACGACCCCGTCGAAACCTTTACACCCCCATGTGCCGCCGGCAAAAAAGTGATTTCTGCCGGCTATGTAAGTATTTTTACAGGTTTTGGAGCCAAGTAACCGAAAGATCAATCCAGGGCTGCACGGCCGGAACCACGCCGCCGGTGTTGCGCGTTGCAAGTGACAAACCGTGGGGACCCTCCGGGAAGATATGCATCTCATACTGTACGCCGTGCGCAAGCAGCGCAGAGGCAAAACGCATCGAGCTTTCTACCGGGACGCCGTTATCTTCAAAGGTGTGCCATAAAAAGGTCTTCGGCGTATCGGCGGTGACGTGGTGCTCTAAGCCAAAGTACGGACGCACCTCTTCTCTCCCGGCGATAAAGTTGGTCAGCGTTCCCATGTGGGTTTTGGCCTCTTCATCGGTGATAACCGGGTAACACAAGATCATGCCGTCCGGTCTGTTCTCTGTCCCGGTGACGCCGGAAAACTTTTTTATAATCTCTTTATCATAGTGTACGCCGAGGCTGGCGGCAAGATGACCGCCGGCCGAAAAGCCGCATACGACAATCTTATCTTTTTGGATATGATGTTCCTCCGCAATGCTGCGCACATAGGCAACGGCCTTGGAAAGCTCGCAGCAGGCGGCCGGCCAGCCGGTCGGTTCAACCGAATAGGTCAAAATAAAGGCGTGGTAGCCGGCTGCGCAGTATTGCATCGCAATCGGCTCTGCCTCAGACGGAGAGACAAAGTGGTAGCCGCCGCCGGGGCAGATGATCACGGCGGGACGGGTGTCCCAGCCGGAACGCTCCAGATATGCTTCGTCTAAGATATAAGTGGTCAGTTTCGGCAGTGTATTCGGCTGCGCACAGCCCATTGCCTGATAGTCTACGGTCATATCGACATCAAAATGTAACATGTTTTCATCTCCTGCGTCCGAATGGAGAAAGCCGTTCGGACAAGTAAAATTATTGATTATATTCTTTGATTATACGGCGCATGTTCCGCTTTGCGTCCCGCTCTGCGGCTGCCGCACGCTTATCATAGTCTTTTTTGC
>CAVGTH010000012.1:9185-18048 GCA_963632045.1 Roseburia faecis
GCACAAACCCAGCTTTAGCTTGACGTACTGCCCTTTCAGATAAAGCGACAGCGGAATCAGGGTGTATCCCTTTTGCTGGGACAGGCCAATCAGGCGGTTGATTTCCCGGCGGTGCAAAAGCAGCCGGCGCGCACGCAGCGGTTCGTGGTTAAAAATGTTGCCAAAGTCATACGGACTGATGTGCATGCCGATCAAGACGGCCTCTCCGGTTTTTAAAGAGACGTAGCTGTCTTTTAAATTCACCCGGCCGGCGCGGATGGATTTTACCTCCGTCCCGGTCAGCGAAAGACCGGCCTCCAGCTCCTCTTCCACAAAATAGTCGTGATAGGCTTTTTTGTTTTGCGCAATGGTCGGATTTTTCTTCTCCTTTGCCACGGAAATCACCTCCCCAAACGGATTGCCTGACATCGGATATATTGTATTCTGACATTGTATCCCAATATCGCTCTGTATTATACTATCCTTTTTGCAAAAAGTCAAGGCTGATCTGCGCAAAATCGGCGGATTTGCCTGTAAATTCTGTCCCTTTTGCCTTGACGATTGCTTTGATTCGTGATATAATGTTATATCTTGTGAAATAAAAGACAGATGCGGTAGATTTTGCCGGATAAAAAGGAGGGGACGCCGGTGTTTCTTGCAGACGGCTGGAAGGATTATGAGTTGATCGACTGTGACAGCGGAGAAAAGCTGGAACGCTGGGGCGAGCATTTGCTGATCCGTCCCGATCCGCAGATCGTGTGGTCGCTGAATCGAAAAGAGCGTTCTCCGCTCTGGGAGGCGGCTTCGGCGCGGTACCTGCGCAGCAAGACCGGCGGCGGCCGGTGGGAGGTTTATCGTCCCCTGCCGGATTCCTGGCAGATCGGCTACCGCGATTTATCCTTTGGCATCAAGCCGATGGGCTTTAAGCATACCGGGCTTTTCCCGGAGCAGGCCGCAAACTGGGACTGGTTTTCGGCGCTGATTCAAAAGCGGAAGGGAAAAGCGGTGTCGGTGCTGAATCTGTTTGCCTATACCGGCGGCGCTACCGTTGCGGCGGCAAAGGCCGGCGCTGCGGTCTGCCATGTGGACGCGGCAAAGGGAATGGTAAATTGGGCAAAGGAAAACGCAGCGCTTTCCGGGCTCTTAGAGCATCCGATCCGCTATATCGTCGACGACGTGCGAAAATTTGTGGAACGCGAGGTACGCCGCGGCCGCAAGTATGACGGTATCATTATGGATCCGCCGTCCTACGGACGCGGACCGGGCGGAGAAACCTGGAAACTGGAGCAGGAGCTGTTCGGCCTGATTCAGCTTTGTATGAAGGTTCTCTCGGACACACCGCTGTTCTTTTTGGCAAACACCTACACGACCGGCCTGTCCGGCAGAGTGATGGAGAATATTTATACGCTGACTTTAAAAAAGCGGTTCGGCGGTCATACCGATATTGACGAGGTCGGGATTCCGATCACCAATCAGGGACTGGTACTGCCCTGCGGTTGCAGTTCGCGCTGGCAGGCAGAATAAGCATTTTTACAGATTGTGCATGACACAAGCCTTGCCGGGCGAGCCGCAGCGGCCGCACGGGAGAAAGAGATGGTGAAACTTTGGATGCGGTAATACAGATTGAAAATTTACACTTTTCCTACACGGCGGAGGAGGACGGCAAAGAGACGCCGGTGCTTCTCGGCATTGATATGGAGGTGGGTCGCGGCGAGTTCCTGGCGGTTTTGGGACATAACGGATCCGGAAAATCCACTCTGGCAAAGCATCTTAACGCGATTTTAACGCCGACCGCCGGCAGAGTTTTGGTGGAGGGCATCGATACTGCAAAAGAGGACATGCTCTATGAGATTCGCCGCCGCGTTGGCATGGTTTTTCAGAATCCGGATAACCAGATGGTTGCCAATATTGTAGAAGAGGACGTGGCATTCGCACCGGAGAACCTGGGCGTTATGCCGCAGGAAATCCGCAGACGGGTGGACGATGCTCTGGCGGCAGTCAATATGTCGGCTTTTGCCGGGCACGCGCCCCATATGCTCTCCGGCGGACAAAAGCAGCGCGTTGCCATTGCCGGCGTGCTTGCGATGCAGCCGGATATTCTGGTTTTGGACGAGCCGACCGCCATGCTTGACCCTGTCGGCCGCCGTGAGGTTTTGGCAACGGTAAAACGGCTGAACCGTGAAAAAAAGATGACGGTCGTGCTGATTACGCATTATATGGACGAGGCGGTGCAGGCCGACCGCGTGATCGTGGTTGACAGCGGCAGAATCAAGATGCAGGGCCCTCCGCGCGAGGTGTTTTCTAAGGTGGAGGCGCTCAAGGCGCTGGGGCTGGATACGCCGCAGGCGACGGAGCTGATTTGGCGGTTAAACCGCAGCGGTGCGGCATTGCCGGAGGGAATTTTAGACCCCAAGGAGTGTATCGCCGCCATTTTAGAGAGAATCAAGCAGTAGAGGAGGCGCAGCATGATAAAGCTGGAAAACGTAAGCTATGTTTACATGCAGGACGGGCCGTTTGAAAAAACGGCGCTGCACGACGTCTCCTTAGAATTTGCAGACGGAGAGTTTGTCGGTGTGATCGGGCATACCGGCTCCGGAAAATCGACCCTGATTCAGATGCTGAACGGGCTGCTGCTTCCGACGTCGGGCAAAATTACGGTCAACGGCCATGTGCTCGGCGCCAAGGAGACCGATATGCGAAAGCTGCGCTTTGAGGTCGGGCTTGTGATGCAGTACCCGGAGTATCAGCTGTTTGAGGAAACCGTTTTTAAAGATATCGCTTTCGGTCCGAAAAACATGGGACTTTCCGAAGAGGAAGTGAAAGAAAGGGTACTGTTTGCGGCCAACATGGCCGGGCTGTCCAAAGACCTTTTGGAAAAGTCACCCTTTGACCTGTCGGGCGGTCAAAAACGCCGTGCCGCAATCGCAGGCATTTTGGCAATGCAGCCCAAGATTTTGATTCTGGACGAACCGACGGCCGGACTGGATCCTGCCGGACGGGACGAGATTTTATATAAGATTAAAGATATGCATGAGCGCATGGATATGACGGTGATTCTGGTTTCGCACAGTATGGAGGATATCGCAAAGCTTGCGGATCGCATATTGGTGATGGACCACGGCCATGTCGAAATGTTTGCCAAGACGGATGAGGTTTTCCGTCACGATGCAAGACTCTGCCAGATCGGCCTCGATGTGCCGCAGATTACAAGGATCACGGACGGGCTTCGTGCGGCCGGCGTGCCGCTTCGCGAGGGGATTTATACGGTAGAGGAAGCATATCGGGCGCTTTTGCCGCTGGTAACCTGATATTCGCAATCCGAATCCGATTTTAAGAGGTGGATTTCCGCCCAAACGGTGTTAAAATACTCGGCAATTGGCGCCCGGCAAAGACAACAAGCTAAAATATTCCGAAATTACGCCGATTTAATAGCAGGTTAAGAAAGGAGCAGGCATTATGCTGAAGGATATTACGCTGGGGCAGTATTTTCCCGGCGATACCGCCGTGCATCGGCTTGATCCCAGGACAAAAATACTTTTGGTTTTGGTTTATATCATTTTGATTTTCTCGGTCAACAGTTTTGCGGGCAGTGCCGTGCTGGCAGCGTTTACGGTCGTTTGTATCCGAATTTCCAAAATTCCTCCAAAGTTTGTATTAAAGGGACTGAAGCCGATTCTGGTTTTTATCATTATTACGGGTCTCTTTAACCTCTTTCTGACCCAGGGCGATGTCGTGTTTCACTGGTGGATTTTTACGGTTACCAGACAGGGAATCTACTTTGCCGCGTTTATGGTGCTGCGGTTGGTCTTTTTGATTTTGGGAACCTCGCTGCTCACGTTGACGACCTCGCCGATTGCACTGACGGACGGGATGGAGCAGCTGCTCGGCCCGCTAAAAAGGATCGGTGTTCCGGCGCATGAGCTTTCGATGATGATGTCGATTGCCCTCCGTTTTATTCCGATCCTGATGGAAGAGACCGATAAAATCATCAAGGCGCAGACGGCGCGCGGCGCCGATTTTGAAACGGGAAACCTGATCCGCCGCGCCAAGGCAATGGTGCCGATTTTGATCCCGTTATTCATCAGCGCGTTTCGCCGCGCCGACGAACTGGCAACCGCAATGGAATGCCGGTGCTACCGCGGCGGCGAAAACCGCACCCGTTTAAAGGAACTGCATTACAGCAGACTGGATTTTTATGCGTGGGCGGTCTTTTTGTGCCTCTCTGTGCTGGTGATTGCGATGCGTTTTGCGCCGGTCTTTTAAGGCGGCTTATCGGAGATAAGGATGATGTTTTTTCGGCGATGGAACGCCGAAGAATTTTTGTGGAGGTACGCAATGAAAACGATTGCTATGGCGGTTGTCTATGACGGAACCGCCTATCATGGGTGGCAGCGGCAAAAAAACGCCGTTACGGTGCAGCAGACCATCGAAGAGGCGCTTTGCGCACTGACGCGCGAGACGGTGCAGATTGTCGGCTGCAGCCGCACGGACGCCGGCGTGCATGCGCTTGACTATGTATTTCACTTTCAGTCTCATACCGAAATCCCGGTAGAAAAGCTCCCTTATGCACTCAATTATCATTTAGGTACCGATATCTGCGCGCTGGCCGCGTGGGAGATGCCGGAGGATTTTCACGCCAGGTTTTCGGCGCGCGGCAAGGAATATCACTATCGCATCTGGAACCGGCCGATGCCCAATCCGTTTCTGACCCGTTACAGCTGGCACGTCCCGTATCACCTGGACATTGCCGCGATGAAGAAGGCGGCGCCGGTCATGGAGGGGACGCATGATTTTGCGGGATTTATGGCATCCGGCGGCGATCAGAAAACCACGGTGCGTACCGTGCGCCTCTGCCGGGTCTGTGAAGATCCCCAGATGCCGGGGCTGATCACGGTCAAGATTGCGGCAGACGCATTTTTATATAATATGGTTAGGATCATGACCGGTACGCTGGCGGAGATCGGTCTCGGCAAGATCCCGGCGGAGGAACTGCCTGCCATTATTGCAAGCTGCGACCGCCGGCGCGGCGGACGGACGGCGCCGCCGCAGGGATTGTTTTTAAAACAGGTATATTATGATTTTCGGCCGGACCCGACACGGGAGGATCGTTAAAATGCGAATAAAAAAGAAGAAATGGAATCTGAAAAAAGGAAAGCTTGCCCTGCCGGCTCTGCCGAAGGGCGGCAGCGTGACCGTGTCGGTTTTTCACCGCCGCTTTTCCTTTTATCCGGGCAAGCTGGCAATTTTGGTGATTGCCGCACTGCTCGTTTTGGTGCTGCTGGTGCAGCTGCTCTCGATTCCGGCGCACCGTACGCGCGCGCTGGATTTAAACCTTTCCGCCGGCGGCAATTATACGCTGCTGAGCGGCGGGCGTGATATTGTAATGTATAATAAGCAAAATATCAAGGCAGTCAGCAAAAAAGGAACGGTACTCTGGTCGGTGGAAAACGCGATGTCAAGGCCGCAGGTTGAGGTTGCCGATTCCTACGTGCTGGCTGCGGATCTCGGCGGCAATCATGCGGCGGTGCTGTACCGCAAGGGACAAAAGGTGCGCGATATTCCAAACGGCAAGGACATTATCTCGGCCAAGGTGAACCGAAAGGGAATGACCGCGCTGGCAACGGCGGCGGACGGCTATAAGGGACAGGCGGTGGTCTACGATCAAAAGGGGCGCGAGCAGTTTCGGCTCTCCAGCGGCGAGGGCTATATTACCGACATTGCGCTCAGCGAAAACGGACATTACCTGGCGGTCGCCCAGATGCTGTCCGGCGGCGAAAAGGCGGATTCTAAGATTCAGTTTGTGGATTTGTATCAAAAAAAGGTGGTGCGGACGGTAGACCGGCCGGACTGCGTGATTGGCGAACTGCGGTATAGCGGCGGTAAGCTGATCGCGGTATCGGATGCGGATTTTTGCGGATTTTCCGGCAGCGGACGGCTGCTTTACAGCGTTTCCTTCGCCGGTAAAAAACCCGGCAAATACGATATTTCGGGCGGTCGTTACCTGGTTTTTGTCACCGGGGATAACCGCGGCAATACCGTGCTGGAGATTTATACGATGAGCGGAAAGTGCAAGGGACGTTATCTTTCTGACAGTCATATCAGTGAAGTCGCCGTGCATAAGGATATGATAGTGGCCGCCGCGCAGCGGCAGGCGTTTCGCATCAGTCCCGGCGGCAAGAAAAAGAAATCCGTACTCTGCGATCACGATGTAAAGGGAATCGGCGTCTTTGGGGGCAGCGGCGCGATGCTGGCGGTTGGCGCCTCCGAGGCGGAGATGATGTGGCTGCGCTGAATCGTGCGGCAAAATAAAGGGAGAGATGGTATGTGAATGGGGTAGTTTTATGGAATGCGGCGGATCTTGTGATCATAGCGCTGCTGGTTCTGTTCGGTGCCTGGGGGTGGCACAGCGGACTGATACGCACGGGATTCCGTTTTTTATCCTTTGTGATATCAATTGTTTTGGCGTATTTGTTATATCCGATTTTGTCTGAATTTTTAAAGACAACCGTTGCCTATGACCGGTTGTTTTCGATGGCAGAAAAGCAGCTGGAGACTGCACCGGCGCCGGGCGAGACAACGCCGTTTTTCCTGCGGGATATCATTGAGCAGGGACGGACGGCGCTGATTGGCAGTGCGGCCGATTACCTGGCTAGCCTTGCGCTGAACCTCTTGGCGTTTGTCCTGGTTCTGGTTGTGGTAAAGCTGCTTTTACATATTGTAAAAAAGCTGCTGCATCTGTTTGCGTCATTGCCGGTGGTGAGTCTGTTTAACCACCTGGCCGGAATGGGACTCGGTATCGCGGAGGGAATTTTGGCGGTTCTTTTGATCCTGGCCGCGGTGACCGCCCTGCCGCAGCTGCGCGAAAATGCAGTGTTGCAGGAATCCGTCAGCCAATCGGTACTGTGCCGGGCCGTGGCGGATCATAACCCGGCGCTGCGCCTGCTGCTGCCGGCTAAGGCGGACGAACCGCTGCTAAGTGAACCGCGGCCGAATGAGCCGAATGAATAGAAGTTGGAGGAACCTTTATGCAAAGAGAAGAATTGGCAAAGCAAAAGCTGGAGACCCTGCGCGTTCTTGCAAAAGATTTGCAGATCAAAAATATGATGAAACTCCGCAAGGCCGCATTGATTGAGGAAATTTTAAATGCTGCCGCGGCAGAGGAGGATAAAAAAAGCGAGGACGGCGGCGCAGAGACGGCACTGCGCCCTGCAGGCGGAAAGGAAATTACCTACACCGACCCGGTGCACCGCACCAATTTGATGAGCGGCGTGTTAGAGATTATGGCGGACGGCTACGGATTTTTGCGCTGCAAAAATTACCAGTCCGGCGAGGATGATGTCTATGTTCCGCAAAACCAGATCCGGCGCTTTAATTTAAAGACCGGCGACTTTATTGTCGGCAACACCAGAATGCAGCACGAGGGAGAGCGGTATCAGGCGCTTTTGTATGTGCAGACGGTCAACGGCGACCGTGTAGGCGCGGCCATTAACCGAAAGCCGTTTGACGATCTGGTGCCGATTTACCCAAACAGCCGGCTTAAGATGGCAACGGGAAAGACCGATTATGCCATGCGGATGATCGATCTGATCGCGCCGATCGGCAAGGGTCAGCGCGGCATCATCGTGGCGCCGCCCAAAGCCGGAAAGACAACGCTGCTGAAGAATATTGCCAACAGTATCACCACCAACAACCCGGAGGTGCAGCTGATTGTTTTGCTGATTGACGAACGGCCGGAGGAGGTCACCGATATGCAGCGGAGCATCCGGGGCGATGTGATTTTTTCTACCTTTGATGAGGAGCCGCAAAACCATGTGAAGGTTGCGGAAATCGTGTTAGAGCGCGCCAAACGGCTGGTAGAGCACAAGCGTGATGTTGTGATTTTAATGGATAGCTTAACCCGGCTGACCCGTGCCTATAATCTGACCATTGCACCAACCGGGAGAACCCTGTCCGGCGGTCTGGATCCCGGCGCACTGTATAAGCCGAAACGGTTTTTCGGCGCGGCGCGGAATATCGAGGGCGGCGGCAGTCTGACGATTTTGGCGACCGCGCTGGTAGAGACCGGCAGCCGGATGGACGATATGATTTATGAGGAATTTAAGGGCACCGGCAATATGGAGGTGCACCTCGACCGTAAGCTGCAGGAACGCAGAGTGTTCCCGGCGATCGATATCGCAAAGTCCGGCACCCGGAAGGAAGAGCTGCTGCTCAGCCCGACCGAGCTGGAGATGATGCGCAGAATCCGCCGTGCCTTTGCCGACCGTAACCCGGCAGAGGTGACAGAAAATATTTTATCGTGGCTGCTGCGGACAGAGAACAATGATGAACTGATTGCAGCTGCCGGAAAGGTCTTGGGTGATTATGAAAAGAAAAATGTTTAACCGCGCCTTCGGCGCGGCGCTGACGGCACTGCTGCTTTTCGGAAACACGGCCGCCCTTGCGGCGGAGACGTCCGCAAGCAAGCCGCCCGACTGGCTGATTGACTTAAACGGCGGCGACTGGACGCAAAACACCGATCAGCAGGAGGAAACGAAGCCGGCGCGCAAAAATATGAAGGTGCCGATTTTGCTTTATCATCATATCACGGATGAGGCGTTTTCCGGCGGCAATGAGATTTCGCTGATTTCGCCGTACGATTTTCGGATGCACATGACCGCGATTAAGGTGAACTTTACACCGATCAGCCTGCGGCAGTATTATCAGTATGTAACCTGTACGGACGGCAGTGTGACCCTGCCGGACAATCCGATCATCGTGACGTTTGACGATGGATATCTCAGCAACTATGAGATCGCCTATCCGATTTTAAAGGAACTGGAAATCCCGGCAACCATCTTTGTGGTGACCGACACGGTCGGCGCTATGGCCGGCGACGGCAAAGTGA
>CAVGTH010000012.1:18152-24793 GCA_963632045.1 Roseburia faecis
GGCAAAAGAGATGGAAAGAAGCGGCCTGATTGAGATTCAGTCCCACACGGCAAGTCATGTGGAACTGGCGTCGCTGCCGCAGGAGCAGCTTGTTTTGCAGCTGCGAAAATCCAAATATATAATTGAAAAAAATTTAGGGCGTCCCTGCGATATGATCGCATTCCCCTACGGATCGTATACCGAGTCGGTCGTCAATGCCTCCAAGGCGGCGGGATATCTGCTGCAGGCAAGGGTGGACGACAAGACATCGGAGGAGGATTTTGAAGTCAACCTCCCGTCCGAGGGCGTGGACGGACTGACGCGTATGACGATATCCGGCACCATGGGCAATGTCAACGTGATCGAAATTGTACGCCGTGCCATGGCAAAAAAGGTGGTTCCCACCCTTGATGGCTGGGAATCGTAAAATAAAAACGAAAGAGGAGTTATTGTATGAGTATCGTGACAATCCCGGAGGGGTATCGTCCCCGGCTTGATCTTTATGACACACAGGCGGCGATTGAGACCGTCAAACAAAACTTTGTAAAAAACCTGACTCGTGCGCTCAACCTTCGCCGTGTGACGGCGCCGCTGTTTGTGCAGTCCGGCACCGGGCTGAATGACGATTTAAACGGAACCGAACGTGCGGTCTCGTTTGATATCCCGGACGCTGACTGTGAGGCACAGGTGGTGCATTCGCTGGCAAAGTGGAAGCGGATGGCGCTCGGCAAATACGGATTTTCGGCCGGCGAGGGACTTTACACCGACATGAATGCAATCCGCCGCGATGAAGAACTGTCGAACCTTCATTCGGTCTATGTGGATCAGTGGGACTGGTGCAAGGTGATCACGCGCAGCGATCGGAACATGGAATATTTAAAACAAACGGTGACTAAGATTGTCGACGCGGTTTGTGACACGCAGGATGCGGTGGTTGCACAGTTTCCGTGCCTTTCGGCAAATCTTAGCCGCACTGTGCATTTTATCACCACACAGGAACTGGAGGATCTCTATCCCGATCTGACGCCGAAGGAGCGGGAAATCGCATACACCAAGGCGCACAAAACCGTGTTTGTCATGCAGATCGGGGACACATTGGCCTCCGGCGAAAAGCACGACGGCCGCGCGCCGGACTATGACGACTGGAAACTCAACGGCGACATTTTATTCTGGGACGAGATGCTGGGGACTGCCCTGGAGGTTTCCTCTATGGGAATCCGGGTGGACGAGACTTCGCTTGCCGAGCAGCTTGACAAGGCCGGCTGCCCGGAACGCCGGGAACTGCCGTTTCATAAGGCACTGCTTAGCGGCAAGCTGCCGCTGACGATGGGCGGCGGTATCGGCCAGTCCAGACTTTGTATGCTGCTGCTTGGAAAAGCGCATATCGGCGAGGTACAGGTCTCCGTCTGGGACGAAAAGACCATTAGGGAATGTGAACACGCAGGGATTGCCCTGTTATAGAGCGGAGGTGCAGGATCATGAAGTCGGATATTCAAATCGCACAGGAGGCAAAAATGAAGCCGATCCGGGAGATTGCGGCGGCGCTGCATATCCCGGAGGAAAATTTGGAATACTACGGAAGGTATAAGGCAAAGCTTGGAAACGAGGTTTCAGAGAGCGTAAAAGACAAAAAGGACGGCAAGCTGATTCTGGTGACAGCCATCAATCCCACGCCGGCCGGAGAAGGCAAAACCACCACCACGGTCGGTCTGGGACAAGCCATGGCAAAAATCGGCGCATCTGCCATCATTGCCCTGCGGGAGCCGTCTTTGGGGCCGGTGATGGGGGTCAAGGGCGGCGCTGCCGGCGGCGGCTATGCCCAGGTTGTTCCGATGGAGGATATTAACCTGCATTTTACCGGGGACATGCATGCCATTACGGCGGCCAACAACCTGCTGTCTGCGGCCATCGACAACCATATCCACCAGGGGAACGCGTTAAAGATTGACACGCGCCGTATCGTGTGGAAACGCTGCATGGATATGAACGACCGCGCACTGCGCCAGGTCGTAGTCGGCCTTGGCGGCAAGGCGAACGGCTTTGTCCGCGAGGACGGCTTTATGATTACGGTAGCCAGCGAGATCATGGCGATTCTTTGCCTTGCAGATTCGATGGAGGATTTAAAGGCGCGCCTTGCACGGATTATCATTGGCTATAATACGGATGGCGAGCCGGTCACGGCGGCAGATTTGGAAGTGGCCGGCGCGATGACACTTTTGTTAAAGGATGCAATCAAGCCCAACCTGGTGCAGACTCTGGAAAACACGCCGTGCCTGATGCACGGCGGCCCGTTTGCCAATATTGCGCACGGCTGCAACTCCATCCGGGCGACCAAACTGGGACTTCGGCTTGCGGATTACTGCATTACCGAGGCAGGGTTTGGCTCTGACCTGGGCGCGGAGAAGTTTTTGGATATTAAATGCCGCTTTGGCGGTCTTGCGCCGAGTCTGGTGGTGCTGGTCGCTACCGTGCGCGCGCTCAAATATAACGGCGGCGTTGAAAAGGCAAAGCTTGGCGAGGAGAATTTGGACGCTTTAAAGAGCGGTCTTTGCAATCTTGGCGCCCATATCGAAAATATGCAAAAGTACGGGCTGCCCGTTGTGGTTGCGATCAACCGTTTCGGCACGGATACCGAAACGGAACTTGACATGGTACGAAAATACTGTGAGGAGCGCGGCGTGCCGGTATCGCTCTGCGAGGTCTTTGCCAAAGGCGGCGAAGGCGGCGTGGATCTTGCAAAAACCGTGATCCGAACGATTGAAGAAAAGGACGGCGCAGCACACTTTGCACCGATCTATGACGAGAAACAGCCAATCACAGAGAAAATACGCATCATCGCAAAAGAAATCTACGGTGCGGCCGATGTGGTCTACACCCCGAAGGCACAGAGGGAAATCGAACATCTGACGGCACTGGGCTTTGATAAAATCCCGATATGCATGGCAAAAACCCAATATTCGCTCTCGGACGACCCCAAGCTTTTGGGGCGGCCGACCGGGTTTACCGTTACAGTGCGTGAGGTACGCGTTTCGGCCGGCGCCGGGTTTGTGGTTGCCCTGACCGGGGACGTTATGACCATGCCGGGGCTGCCGCGTGTTCCGGCGGCCAATCGGATGGATATTGATAAGGACGGAACCATTTGCGGTTTATTTTAACGAAATTTACGGCAAAACAGCGCGGCGAAAATTTGTTTGATTTTTTGATCGGTCTGCGCCAAATTTGCCCGCGGGGCGGCGCAGGTTGCCGCCTTTTGGTTTGAGGGACGGAATTTCCGGACAACGAGGAGTGAAAAGTAATGTTTTTAGCAGATACGTATGATGTTGCGGTCATCGGCGGCGGCCATGCCGGCATCGAGGCGGCATTTGCGGCGGCACGGCTGGGGCTTTCCACCTGTTTGTTTTCCATCAGCTTAGACGCCGTGGCAAATCTTCCCTGTAACCCCAGTATCGGCGGTACCGCAAAGGGACATTTGGTGCGGGAGATTGACGCGCTGGGCGGCGAAATGGGAAAGGCGGCGGACGCGACCTTTATTCAGTCGCGGATTTTAAACCGCGGCAAGGGGCCGGCCGTACATTCGCTGCGTGCGCAGATTGACCGCCGAAGATACCAGATGGAGATGAAGCATCGGATCGAGATGCAGGAAAATCTGGATCTTCGTCAGGCAGAGATTGTCTCGGTGACGCAGAACGAGGACGGCTCGGTGCGTTCGGTGATTACGCGCGGCGGTGCCGAATACCGCTGCCGTGCGGCCATTGTCTGCACGGGAACCTATTTAAAATCCCGGATCTTTGTCGGCGAATTCAGCCAGGAGAGCGGCCCGGACGGCGTATTCCCGGCGACCGAACTGTCAAAGAGCCTTGCAAACATGGGAGTGCGGCTGCTTCGGTTTAAAACCGGGACACCGCCGCGGATTAACCGCCGAAGCATCGACTTTTCGCAGCTGGAAGAGCAGCTGGGCGATGACGTGATTACGCCGTTCTCTTTTGCCACAACCGGGGAACTGAATAATAAGGTTTCCTGTTACATGACCTATACGACCGAAAAGACCAAGCAGATTATTTTGGATAATCTGCACCGTTCTCCGCTCTATGGCGGCGATATTAAGGGCATCGGCCCCAGGTACTGTCCTTCGATCGAGGATAAAATCGTTCGGTTTCGGGATAAGGAGCGGCACCATCTGTTTATCGAGCCG
Organism: Roseburia faecis; assembly: GCA_963632045.1. Classification (GTDB taxonomy): domain Bacteria; phylum Bacillota; class Clostridia; order Monoglobales; family Monoglobaceae; genus Ructibacterium. The sequence goes on from CAVGTH010000012.1 coordinate 22,324, forward strand.
ATGGGGCTTGACACCGAGGAAATGTATTTGCAGGGCTTTTCCAGCAGTATGCCGGAGGATGTCCAGATAGAGATGATCCATTCCCTTCCCGGATTTGCGAATGCCAAGGTGATGCGCTGCGCTTATGCCATTGAGTATGACTGCGCCGATCCGCTGCAGCTGAAACCGTCTCTGGAATTTAAAAAAATCCCCGGCCTGTTCGGCGCCGGGCAGTTTAACGGCACCTCCGGCTATGAAGAGGCGGCGGCGCAAGGCTTGATGGCCGGGATCAACGCCGCGCGGCTTTTAAAAAATCTTCCGGCGGTGGTGCTGGATCGGTCCGAGGGTTACATCGGCACTTTGATTGACGATCTGGTAACCAAGGGCACGAACGAACCGTACCGCATGATGACATCCCGGTCGGAATATCGGCTTTTGCTGCGCCAGGACAATGCGGATTTGCGGCTGACGCCGCTGGGTCACGAGATCGGGCTGATTTCCGACGCGCGCTATCAAAAGTTTTTGGAGAAGAAGGCGGCCATTGAGGAGGAGATCCGGCGCCTTTCCGGGACAACACTCGCTCCGTCCGCGGCACTTAACGCATACCTGACAGAATGCGGCAGCGCGCCGCTGACAACCGGGATCCGGGCGGCAGAACTGCTGAAACGTCCGGGGGTCAGCTATGCGTCCCTTGCGCCGTATGACAAGGCGCGGCCGGTGCTTGCCATTGATGTGTGGGAGCAGGCGGAGATTGCCATTAAGTATGAGGGCTATATCAAACGGCAGCAGAGCCAGGCGGAGCAGTTTAAAAAACTGGAACATAAAAAGCTGCCGCCGGATATCGACTATCTGCATTTAGACGGATTAAGGCTGGAGGCGCGGCAAAAGCTGGATCAGATCCGGCCTCTGTCTCTGGGGCAGGCGTCGCGGATTTCCGGCGTGTCCCCGGCCGATATCGGCGTACTTATGATATATTTAAAGTAGAAAAACAGGGCTGATTGCGGTCAGACAGGAGGAAGTATCATGAAAAGAAATACGGTTTTGGTGATTGTGCTTGCAGTGATCGTGGCTGCGGCTGCGTTTTTTATCTATGGCATGGCACGCCGCGGTGCCAACCAGACGGTGGGCAGCAATGTGGTACGCAGGGACACGGCACAGCAGAGCGGCGATGGCGAAAGCGGTGATGCACAGATTCCGCAGCGGCCGTACGATGTTGTGCTGGAAGAGCGTTCCGCAGAGGAACAGTATGCGTATGATTTGCGCGACTTGTCGCTGATTGATACCGAGAGCGGCAAGGCGATCACGGTCGGGATGGAAAAGGACAAGATCGAAGAAATCACCGGTGCTGCGACAGAGACGCATCCGACCTTTACCGTCTATGACGGCGTGGTGGTACAGTATACCAAAGAGAATACGGCGGCGTCCTTGGTGGTGTCCAGCGGTCAGTTCCGCGACGATGCACAGGCAAGCCGTTATCGGACGGCGCGCGGCGTCGGTATTTTGACCTCGTTTGCGGATTTTGAAAAGGCATACGGAGAAAAACATCGGGAAAAAACAGAAAACGGAGAAACAAAAATGCCGGCATCGGCCATCCGCTATTTCAAAGTGGAAGGAAAAAAGGTGACCTATTTGGGGGATAACCAAAACGATGCGATGGATGTACAGACGGATGAAAACGTGTATATGCAGGACTTCATTTTTGACAGTGAGACCAATTGCATCACTGCGATGCGGATCGTGCGTGCTGACTATGTCGGCCGGTAAACAAAGCCGCTTGTCTGATTTTCAATCACTGGGCATATCGGGTTAGTCACACGGGACAAGCAGAATGTTAAACAGCTGAAGATCCTGCCGGATGGCATAGGCAACCGTCTGATAGGTGCCGCCGCGCTGCGCGGTGAGATAAAAAACACAGTTTTCACTGTGATCGACCATATAGCGGTTCCGCTGCTGCATGCAGGTTTTTGTATAATGCTCCGACAGGTAGTGAACATCGTCGGCGCGCTTTAAAATATCTTCATAAAGCGCCTGCTCTCTGCGCGTCCAGCCCTTTGTCTGCTCCTTGCAGGGCAGTGCCAAAAGCAGCCGGATCGACGGGATTTCGCTGCGGACTTTCAGCACGGCAAGAGCGGCCAGGGTGTCAAAGCCCCTTGCGCCGCCGGTGATAAAGTCGCAGACTCCGCGGTCAATCAGGGCTTTGATTTGTGTTTCAAGCCTGCCCGGCAAAATTGCGCGGTGCGCGGCAGACAGACAGCGATGCCCGGTAAAGCAGCAGGCGTTGCTTCTGATTTCCATAAATAAGTCTCCTTATATTTTCCCATATTATACCATAAATCGGCAATTTTGTCAACGGAAACAATCGATAACGTTAGTGTCAAGTAAAAGTTGGCAAATTTTTCACTGAATTTTTGAACAACTTAAACAGATAGTATTGCAGCGTTTCCGTCACCGTTGACCGTTACTGCGATAAAATGCGTATCACAAACACACC
>CAVGTH010000013.1:0-18341 GCA_963632045.1 Roseburia faecis
TCTCCGGAGAGTAAAATTCTTTCAGAAAATGCACCGTTTTTTGTGAAAGAATCGTATAAAACACTGCGGACGAATTTGGCGTTTTCTATGCCGAACCAGGAACATAGAGTTGTTTTGATTACCAGTGCCTATGTATCCGAGGGAAAGTCCACGAGTTGTCTTAATACCGCAATCACGTTTGCAGAGACCGGTGCAAAGGTTTGCGTGGTGGACTGTGATTTAAGAAAGCCGAATGTAGCAAGGCTTTGCGCGCAAAAGGGCAGCCCCGGACTGAGTAACGTACTGGCCGGTTTTCAGGAGCTTGAAGATGTGGTTCGTAAGGAAGTATATCCCAATCTGGATGTTGTGTTTTCCGGGGATATTCCGCCGAATCCGGCCGAGCTGCTGGAATCGGAGGCCATGGATACGTTGTTACATACGCTGGCGGAGCAGTATGATTATGTATTTTTGGATACGCCGCCGGTTAATGTTGTGACAGACGCAGTACTGCTCACCGCAAAGGTGGACGGCGTGCTGCTGGTGGTGCATTATCAAAAAACCACCAAGACCGAGCTTAGCAAAGCAATCGCCCAGCTTGAATTTGTCAAGGCAAAGATTTTGGGCGTTCTGCTCAATGACATTAAAACAGAAAAAAGAAGTTATGGAAAAAACGGCGGATATAAGTACTATAAGCATTACAGTCATACACCCAAACCCTCCGTGCCCGGAGTGAAGAACCATGATTGACGTGCATACGCACATCCTGCCGCAGATGGACGATGGAAGCAAAAGCATGGAGCAGACCGTACAAATGCTGAATGCCATGCAGGCGCAGGACGTCCGAGCGGTGGCTGCAACGCCGCACTTTGATATGCGGAAAGAGGATATTGACCGTTTTTTGACGCGTCGCAGAGAAGCTTATGATCGGCTGGATGCGGTACGCACCGAAAATCATCCGAAGATTGTGCCGGGGGCTGAGGTTTTGTACTGCGGCGTGAGCCTCAGCCGTATGGAAAAGGTCGAAAAACTCTGCATCGGGGACGGAAACTATATGCTGGTGGAAACCTTGACAATGCAGTGGGATGACTTTTTTGAGGATTGCCTGTATCAGCTTCTCGCCGAGCAGAATATTACGCCGGTTTTGGCGCATATCGAGCGCTATCTTCCCTATCGGAAAAACCGTGAAATTTTGTATCGGTTAAAAAGCCGCGGGGTTTTGATGCAGGTCAATGCGGGATTTTTTCTCCGCAGACTGTCGCGCGGACGGGCCCTCCGGCTTTTGAAAAACGGAATGGTTCATGTGATCGGATCGGATTGTCACGATACGGTGCGGCGGCCTCCGAATCTGGGCGATGCCGGCGCGGTGATTGAAAAACATCTTGGCAGGCAGTATACGAAGCGGCTGACAAGACAGGCAGAGCATATTTTGATGAAACAAGAACGATGAAAGTTTTGACTTTCGTCGGGTGATAGAATTGAGGGACAGTTAAGAAAGCATACAGGTCGTTTTTGGCAGAGAGGGGTGTGCGGAATGAGACGAAAAAAAGGCCGGATCATTGCGTTGGGAATTTTGTTTCTTCTGCTGGCCGTCGGTGTGGTCGTTGCAGCAATGCAGTGGAACAACATCCAGGCGCTTCGCTATGCAAAAACGTATACACCGCAGCAGCGGCAGGCACTGCTGGAAGAAAATCAAGAGGAAATACAACGAATTTTAGAAAAGTTTCCGGAGGTTCACGTTTCGCCCCTGAGTGAAGAACAGGAGCAGCAGCTGAGAAACGGTGAGTTATCCGAGGAAGAAGCGCTGCTGCTGATTCAGGGTGAGACACCGGAGAGCCGGGAACCGTCCGAACAAACCGCGGCACCGGAGGGTGATAATGCGGACGCACAGACGCCGGCGGCGAAACCTGCCGCAGAGAATGCGGATTCTCCCGAAAAGAGCGGAGAGCAGCAGCTGCAGGAGTTGTTCGCAAAGGTATATCTGCTCCGTTCCGGATTTTCCGGGAGACTGGATGATTTAATCGGCGAGGCGAAACAGGAATACACCGCAAAAAACGGAAACATTGACAAGGCGGCGTTCGCGAAGAAGTATTTGGCAAAAGGATCTGCCTTAGAATCCGCCTGTGACGCCGAGATGGAAAAAATTCTGGGACAAATATCAGAAATACTGAAGGAAACCGGCGGTGATACCGGAACCGTAGACGAAATCAGAAACGCTTATCAAAATGAAAAAAGCATTCAAAAGGCGGTTTTGATGGATCAGTATCAATAATCTTTCAAATCACAGGGCAGGGGATGAGAACGCTTGCGAAGAACCGAGACGCGAAGATACATACTTTGGATTTTACTTTTTCTGGCGGCCGGCTTGGTCTTTTGGTTTTCCTCCCAGAACGCGGAAAATTCGTCAAACCTGAGTTGGGACGTTGTAGAGCAGGTCGCGGAACACGCACCGATTCATCAGAATGTTCCGGACAGTGTGGAAACGGCGAGAAAAAGTGCCGCGTGGGATACTGTTCACTGGTTTGCGCGTAAGATGGCACACTTTACCATGTATTGTGTGATCGGTTTTTTGCTGATGTGTCTGATGCGTTCCTATCAAAAATGCGATAAAAAGCATGTGCTGATCGTCCTGCTGGTTGGCGCGGTCTATGCCCTAAGCGATGAATTTCATCAGTATTTTGTGCCGGGACGGGATGCAAAATTGCTTGACGTCCTCATTGATACCGCCGGGGTTTTTACCGGCATTGCGCTTTCCTTTGCAGCGGTTTGGCTGCATGGGAGACTAAAAAGAAAATAATTTAGTTTTATATACACAACAATAGCTAGGAGGCGTTTGTTATGAAAAAATTAACAGCGGTAATGTTGACCGTGGCAATGGTTATTTCTTGCTTTGCGATGACCGCCGCCGCCGCAGGTACTGTGAACGTGCCGTCAGATTTGCAGGTTGGTGTGCAGGCCGATGGCTTTGCGGACAGCATCGTGATTTCTGCCGGAACGGCAGTAAACCTGCAGGCTACCATCGACATGGCACCGGTACGGGCAGAATTTGAAAAGCAGTATCAGGATATTGCGGACACATTTACCGATCCGACAATGCTGGCAAAGTTCTATAGCTGCAAAATAACCGGCGGCTGGACATGGACTTTGACTTGCCCGGAGGAAACCGTGCTGCCGGAGGAAACGCTGAATGCAGCGGATTTAGCAGGTTTTAGCGATAACGCAAAGCTAATCTTTAAAGAAAAATCCAGAACGCAGAAACGTGAAAACGGAAATTTGATTTTCACGATTGAAACAGAAGTTGCCGGTCCTGCAGGCGCTGACGGAAGCCGTCCCGGATTTTGCACCGTTGGGGATATGAAGGAGAAGCTTGATACATGGCTGGGGGATATGCAGTTTAATATTTCAGGCATTGAAGTATCCGGAACGAAGGCAACCACATTTTTAGGTTCTATGACCGGTTCTACCGAAATTAAGGCAAATGTCCTGAGTGAATCTTTTGCGTTTCTTTCGATTCCGAAAAATGCGCAAAAGGGCGCAATTCGCGCAGACGTTACGTTACAGGCTTCCGAGGAGATTATCGATCACAGGGGCGGCTCTGTAACCGGCGGTAAAAATCTGCCGGTCTCTTCAAAGAATCTCGATGAAGAAACTGAGTCTTCGCAGAGTCATGGTACTGCAAGCAGCGATGTGAGCGGTCTTGACAGTAAGAATCATATGGCATATATAGAAGGTGACAGTAACGGACTGGTTCGCCCGAATGAAAGCGTCAGCCGTGCTGAGGTTGCGACCATGCTTTACCGTCTGTTAGAGGCAAGCCGCCGTGACGAAATCTTTACCGATACTTACCGTTTTGCAGATCTGTCCAAGGATCTTTGGTACAACAAGGCCGTTGCATCGATGGCACAGGGCGGATACGTAACCGGTTATGAAGACGGTAATTTCTACGGTGATAACGCGATTACCAGAGCAGAAATGGTTGCAATGGTTGTTCGTTTTACCGCTGCCAAGGAAGGTACAGTAAGCTTTGCTGACGTAGATAACAGTCACTGGGCATATGATGCAATTGCAACCGCGGTTGCACGCAACTGGGTATCCGGGTATCCAGATAATACTTTCCGCCCGGATCAGTACATTACCCGTGCAGAAACGATGGCAGTCATCAACCGTATACTGGGACGCGGTGTTTCGGTAGAAGGGTTAAATGATATCTACCTGAACTGGCCGGACAATCAGGATCCGAATGAATGGTACTATTGTGAAGTCCTTGAGGCAGCAAATAGCCACAACTATGTCGGTGCAAGACCGAATGAGGTTTGGACCGGCAAGGCAGTAGTTCCCTATTATGATATCGAACACTACGAAAGACCGTAGTACAGAGCTTAGGAGCACCCGTCACATCGTGTGACGGGTGCTTTTTTGTGCCTGCAATTTGCGCCTTTCTGCATGAAATCTCTGTGCAGTACATAGTGAAAGCCGTAAAAATGTCCTTTATTCTGGAAATTTGTTTTTGTCTCTTGTATTCATGAAATGCCTGTGCTATAACTAAAGCGAGATATCTCCCAACCTATGTCGGCGGCGTGTCTCACTTACTTTGTCGGCGGCGGATTATACCGCTGCCAGGACGTTGCATCACGGGGTTTGACCCCTTGCTGAACGAAAATTGTAATACGCAATCAATTCCACGGGAAAGAGGGATGAGAAAATAGAAGAGAAAAAAAGAGATATTTATTATTTTGCCGGGACGCACTGGGATCGGGAATGGTACCAGACTTTTCAGCGGTTTCGGTATCGTTTGGTCGATATGCTGGACGAATTGGTAGAAACCATGGAAAACGATCCGTCGCTCGGTGTATTTCACTTAGACGGACAGACCATTGTGATGGAGGATTACGCAGAGATCAACCCGGAGGGGGCCAAGCGGCTGAAAAAGCTGGTTGCACAGGGACGGGTCAAAATCGGGCCGTGGTACGTGATGCAAAACGCGTATCTGTGGAAAGATCAGCGCCCGTATCCGGAGCCGGAGAAGGACGAGAAAACGGATTGTATACTCACCGTCTATAATCCGCTGCCGACTTTAAGAGACGAGGTCGTGGAGGCATCGGTGGAGATGCGGACGGATTATCCGTATCAATATGCAGAGCCGTTTGGGTATGAGATGATTAACAGTTTTCGTCTGCTGGATGAAAACGGCGCAGAAATCCCTTATCAGATCGTAAAAATCCGCAAGAATCAGATTGTGCCGATCGTGGATCAGCATGACCGCGGCGCCGATGTGTATACGATTGCGTTTCGCGCACAGCTGCCTGCCGGCGGCAAAGTGGAATATCGGATTGTCCCCAGCGAAAAGCCGGTTCGTTATTTAAGACACATGATCTCCGGTCAGGACTTTATGGAAAACGGGTATGTTAAAATCCGGATTGTGCCAAACGGCAGTATAACTTTAGAGGATAAAGAGACCGGAAAGACGTATGAAAATCAGTTGAATCTTGCCGATGATATCGAAATTGGCGACGGCTGGTTCCATGCCCCGGCGGTGGAGAACCGCATTTGCTATTCTTATGGTACGGACGCGCAGATTGAGAAGGATGCTGTTGTGGTGCGTGTGTGGAATGCGTCCGGCACGGAAACCACGGCAAAGATTGCCTTTGCAAAGGAAATGAAAGACGCAAAGCGCGTAAATCTGAACGAAGAAACCGAAGAGGGCGCGCTGCATCGGGACGGAAATTCTGTAACGCTGCCGCTGACCCCCTGGAAGATCGCAAGCGTTATGGTAAAGCTGTAAACAACAGAAAGGGTCTCCGCGCGGAGACCCTTTTATTGTGGCTATTGCTTGGTGTTGTTAAGATATCGGCTGACTTCACGGATATACATCTCGCCGATTTCTCCCAATATTTTCTGCCGCTTGGTGATATAGCCGATTTCCATGGTACTGTTAGGGTTTTCCGCATCGGCCTGAAAGGGAATCGCTACATATTCGCTGCCGTTTAGTTCCTCACAGATAATGCCGCAGCACAGGGTATAGCCGTTTAACCCGATCATCAGATTCAGCATGGTGGCACGGTCGGTTGCCTTGATGGTGCGTGCGTAATCGTTGGTGCTGAGAATCTCCTCCGCAAAGTAAAAGGAGCCGTTATCGCCCTGTTCAAACGAGAGACAGGGATAATCCATCAGCTGCGCAAAGGTGATGGAACGCTGCTTTGCCAAAGGATGTCCGCGCCAAAGGTAGACATAGGCGCTGCAGGTAATCAGCGGATGAAAGGAAAGGTCGTTATCGCGCAGAATTTTGCCCAGGACGTTGCGGTTAAAGTCGTTTAGATATAAGATGCCGATGTCGCTTTTAAACTGGCTGACGTCCTGAATAATGTTGTAGGTTCGCGTCTCGCGGATGGCAAAGTCATAGTTTAAGGTGTCAAAATGCTTCACAGTTTCGACAAAGGCCTTGACGGCAAAGGAGTAGTGCTGGGTCGATACCCCGAATTTTCGCTTGATCTGTCCGGATTTTCCGTATTTGTCCAGTAACAGTTCATACTGCTGATAAAGCTGACGGGCATAAACCAAAAATTCCTCGCCCTCTTTGGTCTGTACCATGCCGCGGCTGGTGCGCTGAAAGATGCGGATTCCGATTTCCTGTTCCAGTTCCTTCATGGCGCTGGTTAGAGTCGGCTGCGAAACAAACAGGGCTTCGGCGGCCTTGTTCATAGACCCGGTTTCTAAAATGGCAAGCGCATAGGCGATTTGCTGCAGTGTCATAGGCTCCTCCGATCTGTCATTTTGACTGACGCGGTTTTGTCTCATTTTATCATAATTTTAAAAATTTTGCAACCGTGAGACTTTACGGACGCTCTTTTCTGTGATATAATGAAAAAAATTTTAAAAAATATGCAACGTTTTCCTTTTTTCATTTGTTTTATAAGTGAGGACCTCAAAAAACACCCTTAAAAATCAAATGAAGAAATGGAGCGATTATTATGAAAAAATTAGTTAGCAGTGTTTTGGTATGCAGTGTGGTTGCCGCATCGGCAATGATGGCGGCATTTGCTGAGGAGCCGATGCTGACCGCGTCCGCACCGGCCGTTGTATCTTCCGTACAGGTTGGGAATGAGGCACTGGATCTGAGCGGCCATGCGCCGTATATCGAAAACGGCCATGTGATGGTTCCTCTGCGTGCCGTTGCCGAAAAGCTTGGCTTTCAGGTAACGTGGGATGAGGCAAAACAGGGCATTACGTTAGATAATCATGAGGTTAACACAACGGTTTATATCGGAGAGGACACCTATTACATGGCATCCTCCATCGCAATCGGGATGTCAGCGCCTACACCGATCGGTGCGGCACCGACGCTGCGCGGCGACATCACCTATGTCCCGGTTGAAATGTTCGGCATCTTATGCGGTCAGGACGCGTACACCGTAAAAGACGGCAGCATCGTTTTTGCAGCGGAAGAAGATGTGCAGATTCCCAATCCGTTTACGGATTATCAAACGGTAGAAGAGGCGCAAAAGGCGCTTTCCTTTACGGCAAAGGTGCCGGGCAGCCTGCCCGATTCGTATCAGTTTGACGCCGTTCAGCTGCTGGGCAATGACTTTATCCAGATTTTTTACAAGAGCGGCGATCATGAAATCCTTTATCGGATGGCAAAGGGCGACGAGGACATCAGCGGTGACTATAACGTCTATACCGATGTAAAAACCGTAACGGTGGGCGATGTTTCTGTGACGTTACGAAAGGGTGAGCACACCAATGGCGCGGTATGGACCGACCGGGGTTATAGCTTTTCGGTATACGCAGACGGCGGTCTTACGGAGGATGAAGTCTTAGCCATCGTAAAAAGCGTACGGTAATCGGTAAAGCCGGTAGCTAAGCAATGCCGATTCAGGAGAACTTTGATTCCTTTTTCGGCGAAATCGGATTTTTATACGGACTGCCGGGTGGGCGAATCCCGGCAGTCCGGCAGAGAACGGGGGTGTTCGCTTGGAGATAACAACAGAAGATATCAGCTGGCTGCTTACACAGTATGGCGATATGGTGCTTCGGATTTCTTATGCCTATTTAAAAAACCAAGCGGACGCCGAGGATGTTTCTCAGGACGTCTTTTTGAAGTTGATGGATAAAAAGCCGGTGTTTCATGATCAAACCCACGAAAAATCCTGGTTGATCCGCACAACCATCAATATGTGTAAAAACAAGACGGGCCTGTTTTGGAACAAAAACCGCTGCTCCATCGATGCCGTGCCGGAGGAATCGCGGTGGGATCATTACAGGAGCGATGATTTTGTCAGGGACGCGGTGATGTCCCTGCCTGAAAAATACAGAATTTTAATACACCTGTATTATTATGAAGGATTTTCGACGCCGGAACTTGCCAAGCTGACAAACCAAAGAGAGGCAACGGTTCGCTCATCGCTGCACAGGGCAAGAGAGAGACTGAAAGAAATTTTAAAGGAGGAGTATGATTTTGAGTAAAAAGTATCAAAAATCCATGGATAAAATCGTCATGTCCGATGCTTTGAAAAACAAAATTATGCGTGCCGCCGCCGAAAAATCAGAGCAAAGCCTGAAAAAACCAAAACGCTTGCCGGCTTGGTATTTCCGCACGGCCGTGGGCTGTGCGGCCTCGATTGCAATATGCCTTTTGGCGGTGCAGGTGGTCAAAAACCCAACGCTTACCGATAACGATATTGTTAAGGCGCCGACCGCAACCCATGCATCCATCGAGCCGAACCGGGATGCCGAACCGACGGCAGGCGATCTGCCGGCAGTGCCGGCGGAGGATGGAACGCCGTCCGCGATACCCAAAGAGGGTGCAAAGACAAGACGAACCGAGATGAAAGAAATGCCGAGCGTGCCCGGTGCCGATGCGGCCGCAGGAACAGAAACTCCGCGCGGCGAGACGGAGCCGGCGGCTGTGCCGGACATTGCTGCCGAGGAACCGCCGAGGGCGGATAGCGGCAGCGTGACAGAGGATACCAACGAACAGCCGGTACAGGCGGCGCCGGTGCCGGACGGTGACGGATATGAAATGTCGGGTGGCGGCGATGCTGCGCAGAGCTTTGGCATTGTCAGCATGAAAAGCGTTGCGGATATGCGAAACCTGGTCGGGTATGACTTTAAGGTGCCGACCGATCTGCCGGACGGATATGTGTTAGAGGAGGCGTCTTTGGTCTTTGGGATCATACAGCTTTCTTATGAGAGCGCGGATGATACGATTACCTACCGTACCCAAAGAACGGATGAGGATATCAGCGGTGACTATAACGTCTATGCGTCAGAAAAGTGCGAAACGGTAGGAGCGTATACAGTGACGATGAAGGGTGATGATAAAGATACCTGTCATACGGCGGTCTGGAATGACGGAGAGGCCTTTTCGCTGATGAGCAATCAGGGTATTGCGCATGATACTATGGTGCAGATGATCGAGGGCGTTCAGATGCCGGACTATGCGGCGATTCCAAAGCCCCGCGGCGCAGAGAGCGCGGAATCTGATGAGGATTCTGATGCAGAAACGCCGCTGCCCGATGCAGCGGCAGAGAGCGATTCGGAAAACGGAGACGGCTTTTGAGGAGGCGGCTAATGCCGTCTCTTTTTTATGCCGGCGGCCGGTCAGGCGCACTCCCGTGTGCCTGCGCCGTAAATCGCCTGTTTTCGGCAGTAAAACCAAGGATTGCCCGTAAAAGAAGGAAAAAACACTTGCTATTTTCCTTCAATAATAGTATAATACAGAAATTGAGATGATTTGTCCGGTTTTGCGGATTTTCATCGATGGAAAATGACAAGGAAAGCAGGTTATACGCCTTATGATAAAAAACAGATACACACTGCCTTTGGTGCCGCTGCGGGGACTTACGGTGTTTCCCGGCATGGTACTGCATTTTGACGTAGGCCGTCCAAAGTCGATTGCCGCAGTCAAGCAGGCAATGGAGCAGGATAAGCTGGTTTTTCTGTGTTATCAAAACGATATTACGGTGGATGAGCCGGCCGATGAGGATCTGGCGGCCATCGGAACCATTGCCGAAATCAAACAGATTTTAAATCTTCCGGACGGAAACCTCCGCATTTTGGTGGAGGGGCTTCGGCGCGGTCACATTCTTTTGTATCATGACCGGCCGACCCTTGCGGAAGTTACCGTTTTGCGTGCGGAGGATATTCTGCCGGAGGAGGACTTGCAGATTCAGGTGCTGATGCGGCGGCTGTTCCATTTGGTGGAGCATTTTCTGGAACTGTATGACCGCCTCTCGCCCGATACGGTGACCTCGCTGCTCTCGATTGACGACCCGGGCGAACTTTGTGATGTTGTGGCCGCAAACCTTCCCCTTCGGCCGCAGCGAAAGCAGGAGGTGCTCGATGAGCTTCATGTGGAGCGCCGGCTGGAAAAATTGATTCATATCCTCTCTGATGAAACAGAGATTTTGGAGATTGAGCATGAAGTCATGGAAAAAGTCCAGGACAACATGGATCAGCACCAGCGCGACTACGTTCTTCGGGAAAAGTTGAAGGTCATCCAGGAGGAACTGGGCGATGCAGACAGTGCCGAGGCGGATATTCAAAAATACCGCAAACAGATGGAGGGTCGCCATTTTCCTAAGGAAGTGTGCGATAAGCTGGAAGAAGAATTTGCGCGGCTTTTAAAAGGACATCCCTACTCGCAGGAATACGGCGTGATTCAGAATTATATTGAGACGGTGCTCTCCCTGCCCTGGGACAAAAGCACAGAGGATTGTCTGGATATTGCCCGTGCCAAAAAGATTTTGGATCGGGATCACTACGGACTCGATAAGGTAAAAGAGCGTATATTGGAATATATCGCCGTGCGCAAGTTGTCGGGAAAGCCCAAGAGCAACATTTTATGTCTTGTCGGCCCGCCGGGAACCGGTAAAACTTCAATCGCACGGTCGCTTGCCGACGCGCTGGGACGAAAGTATGTTCGCATCAGCCTGGGCGGCGTGCAGAATGAGGCGGAAATCCGCGGCCACCGTAAAACGTATGTCGGCGCTATGCCGGGGCGCGTCATTGACGCCCTAAAGCGTGCCGGCAGCACCAATCCGCTGATGCTGTTTGACGAGATTGACAAGATGGCACGCGACTTTCACGGTGATCCTGCCTCTGCCATGCTGGAGGTTTTTGACCCGGAACAAAATAAGAATTTCAGAGATCATTTTATCGAACTGCCGTTTGATTTATCCGATGTGTTGTTTATCGCGACCGCAAATTCGCTTGATACGATTGCGCGGCCGCTGCTTGACCGTATGGATATCATTGAAATCAGCGGCTATACGTTAGAAGAAAAGCTGCATATTGCAAGCCGCTATCTTTTGCCGAAACAGCGGCAGTTCCATGCGCTGAAGGCATCGCAGCTTAAATGCAGCACGGCCGCGCTTAGCGCTATGATTGAGGGCTATACCAGAGAATCCGGCGTGCGTTCTTTAGAACGGCGGATTGCTGCGATCTGCCGCAAGGCCGCAATGCGCTTTGCAGAGGCAGACGCGCCGGAAAGCGTTTCGGTTACCACGAAAAATCTGACCGCGTTTTTGGGAAAACAGGTTTATCATTATGAAAAAACGGCAGATCAGAACGAAATCGGCATTGTGACGGGACTTGCCTGGACGGAGAGCGGCGGCGATACCCTTTGTATCGAGGTCGGCACTATGCCGGGCAGCGGAAAGCTGGAACTGACCGGGAATTTGGGCGATGTCATGCAGGAATCCGCCAAGGCTGCGTTTAGCTATGTGCGTTCCTCCGCCAAACGGTTTGGCATTGCGCCGGACTTTTATAAAAAGACGGATATTCATATCCACGTTCCGGAGGGGGCGATCCCCAAGGATGGCCCATCCGCCGGAATCACCATGGCGACGGCGCTGATTTCGGCGCTTAGCAAGCGCGAGGTCAACCGTTTTGTTGCCATGACCGGCGAGATCACGCTGCGCGGCAGAGTCCTGCCGATCGGCGGACTGAAAGAAAAGTCGCTTGCGGCGTTTCGGATGGGGATTCGTACGGTGATTATCCCCTATGATAACAAGGCCGACTATGAGGAACTGCCGGATAAATTAAAACAGCAGATGCAGTTTATCTTTGCAAAGACCATGGATACGGTGCTGGAGCATGCGCTGATTCCGGCAAAGATTCATTTGACAGAGCCAAAGCCCGTAAAGGATGCGGCGCATTTGGATGCGATTGCATCCGGCGCAAAAATCAGTGACCGGGTGCGGGCAAAAAAGAACTGAGCCGATGATTTCGGAGGGGAGAACATGGATTTTATTAACGCCAAACTGCTGCAAACCGCAGTGAAAAAAGAACAGTATCCGGATACCCTGGTGCCGGAGGTTGCCTTTGTCGGACGTTCCAATGTCGGCAAGTCCTCGCTGATTAACTGTCTGACCAACCGCACCAAGCTGGCGCGTACCAGCAGCTCGCCGGGAAAAACCGCGACCATCAACTTTTATGATATTGACGGCAGCTATCGGCTGGTGGATCTTCCGGGCTATGGCTATGCAAAGGTCTCAAAGGCGGAGCAGCAGCGCTGGGCGTCCATGATTGACACGTATCTCTCGGATCGTTTTAATTTGGTACAGGTGATTCAGCTGGTTGACGCACGGCATAAACCCACGCAGGACGATATCACCATGATGCAGTGGATTCGCCACTTTGGATATACTCCGGTTGTGGTGGCAACCAAGCTGGATAAGCTGAAAAAATCGCAGATCGAGTCCAATCTTACGCTGATTTATCATACGCTGATGCTGGACGATGACTGCATCCTGCTCCCGTTTTCTTCCGAAAAAAAGACGGGACGGGAGGAACTGAGTGCGTTGATTGCGGATTTTTGCAAAAATCCGCGAAGGGGCTAAACCTTAGCAAATAAAAAAGGCAAAGGCGTTGCGGCAAATTTTGCCGTGCCTTTGCCATGGATCAATCAAGGAAGTGCTTTTTGATGAAATATGCCAGACTTTTGGTAAACAGTCAGCCGCACTATGCGCTGCAAAAGGAGGACGGCTATCATTTGCTGCGCGGCGGTCTGACCGATCCGCCGCAGGAGAACGGGATGGTTGTCTCTTTTGGGGATGCAAAGCTGCTGCCGCCCTGTACGCCCTCTAAAATTATTGCGGTGGGTCTGAACTATGCGGATCATGCCAAGGAGATGCAGCTGCCCATTCCCGAATTTCCGGCGCTTTTTTACAAGCCGGTTTCGGCTGTGATTGGGCCGATTGATACCATTATGATGCCGCCCATGGCAAAACAGGTCGACTATGAGGGCGAACTTGCCTTTGTGATTGGAAAAACGGCGTCTTATGTAGAGGAATCCAAAGCCGGGGACTATATCTTTGGCTATACCTGTTTAAATGATGTCACTGCACGCGATCTGCAAAAATTGGATTCGCAGTGGACCAGAGCCAAGGGCTTTGATACCTTTTGTCCGATAGGGCCTGTGATTGAGACGGATGTCGGCACAGGACCGTTACATATAGAAACGCGCCTAAACGGCGTGGTAAAACAGGATTCCTCGACCAAACAATTGATTTTTCCGCCGGAAAGATTGGTGTATTTGCTCTCGCAGATTATGACCCTGCTTCCCGGCGATGTGATTACCACCGGCACGGCATCCGGCATCGGCCCTATGCAGGACGGAGACTGCGTGGAAGTGGAAATCGAACATATCGGGATTTTGAAAAATACTGTAAAGGAGTTATCGCTATGATCAATAAACCTCGTGGAACGGAAGATATCCTTCCGGCAGACAGCCCGCTCTGGCAAAAAGTTGAGCAAACCGCACGGGAGATTTGCGGCGCGTACGGGTACCGTGAAATCCGCACCCCCGTTTTTGAGGACACCGCTCTGTTTCAGCGCGGCGTGGGAGATACCACGGACGTAGTACAAAAGGAGATGTATACGTTTGAGGATAAAGGCGGACGCAGCATCACCCTGCGCCCGGAGGGAACGGCGTCCCTGGTGCGAAGCTTTATTGAAAATTCGCTCTATGCCGATCCGCAGCCGACCAAGCTGTTTTATCTGATCTCCTGCTACCGTTACGAAAAGCCGCAGTCCGGCCGTCTGCGCGAGTTTCATCAGTTCGGAATCGAATGCTTTGGCGGTACCTCGGACGCAGCCGACGCGGAAATTATTGCGCTTGCGCTTTCCTTTTTTGAAAAGCTGGGGGTTAAGGGACTGAAACTGAATTTGAACAGTATCGGCTGTCCGGTCTGCAAAAAGGAATACAATCGGATTTTAAAGGACTATTTTAAACAATATGAGGCAGACCTTTGCGATACCTGCAAAACCAGACTGGAGAAAAATCCGATGCGGATTATTGACTGTAAGTCAGAGGTATGTTCCAAAATCGCGGCGGACGCACCGAAGATGATCGATCACCTCTGCGAGGACTGCCGGCAGCACCTGGATCAGACGCTCCGCTATCTTGATAACATGCAAATCGCTTATACCATCGATCCTACCATTGTTCGGGGGCTGGATTACTATACCCGAACCGTGTTTGAGATTACCTCCGACGCCTTGGGGGCGCAGTCTACCGTCTGCGGCGGCGGCCGCTACAACGGCCTGGTGGAGGAACTGGGCGGCAAACCCACCGAGGGCATCGGCTTTGCGGTCGGGTTGGAACGCCTGATGATGATCATGAAGAGCCAGGGGCTTGACAAGGCCGTGCCGGATTCTCAGCCGGCAATCTTTATTGCCGCAATCGGCGAAGAGGCCGATGTGCTTGCGCAAAAACTGGTTTATGATCTGCGCGCCATGGGCTGCCATGCGGAGCGGGATTTGTGCGGACGGAGCGTCAAAGCACAAATGAAGTATGCCAACAAGCTGGGGGCGCGTTACAGTATGGTGCTTGGCGAAGACGAGACGAGAGACGGACGCGCAGAACTGAAAAACATGGCGAACGGCGAGACGGTTTCTGTCATGTTGACGGCAGAGGAAATTTATACTATAATAGAAGAAAGAGCCTAAAGGCTAGTCCCAAGGAGGTTTATCGAAATGCAGTTTGAGACCATGGAGGGCTTTACACGCACCCATATGTGCGGTGAGCTTTCTGTAAAGAATGAAAATGAAATTGTTACCCTGACCGGCTGGGTTGCCAGAAACCGCCGTCTGGGCGGCCTGAACTTTGTCACGCTGCGCGACCGTACCGGTATTATTCAGCTTTCCTTTAATGATGAAAGTGCGCCGGAGGTGTTTCAAAAGGCGGAGCAGCTAAAGAGTGAGTACGTCATTGCCGCAAAGGGGAAGGTTTTACGGCGTACCCCGGAAAACATCAATCCGGATATGGCAACCGGTGCGATTGAGGTTTTTGTAACGGAACTTCGGATTTTAAACAGTTCGGAGACCACGCCGTTTTATATTGAAGAGGATATCGACACCAAGGACGCTCTGCGCCTTGAATATCGGTACCTGGATCTGCGCCGCCCGGATATGCAGCGCAATCTGATGATGCGGCATAAGATCACCAAGATTGCACGGGATTATTTTGACGAAAACGGGTTTTTAGAGATCGAGACCCCGATTCTCACCAAGAGCACGCCGGAGGGCGCCAGAGATTATCTGGTGCCGAGCCGTGTGCATCCGGGTAACTTTTATGCGCTGCCGCAGTCGCCGCAGCAGTATAAGCAGCTTTTGATGCTGGCCGGCTATGACCGCTATTTTCAGGTGGCACGCTGCTTCCGTGATGAGGATCTGCGCGCCGACCGCCAGCCGGAATTTACCCAGCTGGATATGGAACTTTCGTTTGTTGATATGGATACCATTATGCGCATCAACGAGGGCTTTTTAAAGCGGGTTTTTAAAGAGGTTTTAAACCTGGATATCAAGACGCCGTTTCTCCGTCTCCCTTACCGTGAGGCAATGAATCGGTTCGGCTCGGACAAGCCGGATATGCGTTTTGGCATGGAACTGACCGATCTTTCCGATGCGGTAAAGGGCTGCGGATTCCAGGTGTTTGAGGGCGCACTGGAGCGCGGCGGCAGCGTTCGCTGTATCGTGGCAAAGGGACTTGGCGATAAAATGACCCGAAAGACCCTGGATTCTCTGTCGGAATACGTAAAAACCTACCGTGCCAAGGGCATGGCATGGATCATGAAAGAAGAGGACGGCGTGCGTTCGCAGATCACAAAGTTCCTGTCCGATGATAGCGTACGTGCAATCTTAGAGACAACGGACGCGCAGCCGGGCGATGCCATCTTGATTGTTGCGGACAGCGATAACATTGTCTATGACGCGCTGGGTAACCTTCGTTTGGAGGTTGCAAGACGGTTTGACCTGATCCCGAAAAACGAGTACCGCTTTTTGTGGGTAACCGAGTTCCCGCTTTTGGAATACTCCGAAGAAGAGGGCAGATATATGGCAATGCACCATCCGTTTACCCATCCCTTTGACGAGGATATTCCGCTGCTTGAGACCGATCCCGGCAAGGTACGCGCAAAAGCCTATGATGTTATCTTAAACGGCAGCGAGATCGGCGGCGGCAGTCTGCGTATTTTCCATGCCGATTTGCAGGAAAAAATGTTTGCGGCGCTGGGATTCAGCCATGAAGAGGCGTGGGCGCGCTTTGGTTACCTGATGCAGGCGTTTCAGTATGGCACGCCGCCGCACGGCGGTCTGGCCTACGGCCTGGATCGGCTGGCTATGATTATGGCAGGACGGGATTCGATCCGCGATGTCATTGCCTTTCCGAAGATGCAGAACGCGGCGGAGTTGATGATGCATTCGCCGGACGTGGTTGACGAAAAACAGCTGGAGGATTTGAGCATTAAAGTCACCAGAGTGGAGAAAAATATAGAAACAGAAGATACCGAAAATTAGAGATAGAGAGGAAACGATCATGCAGAACGTATTTGATACCTTAAAAGAACGCGGTCTGATTGCACAGACCACCCACGAAGATGAAATCCGAAAGCTGCTAGGTGAGGAAAAAATCACCTTTTACATTGGCTTTGACCCCACGGCAGACAGTCTGCACATCGGTCATTTTATGCAGTTAATCGTAATGAAGCATATGCAAAATGCCGGACACCGCCCCATTGTTTTGCTTGGCGGCGGCACTACCATGATCGGCGATCCGACCGGTAAGGCGGATATGCGCCCCATGATTACCCAGGAGACGATTGCGCATAACGCGGACAATTTTAAAAAGCAGATGTCCCGTTTTATCGATTTTGGCGAGGGCGGCGCAATGATGGTGAACAATGCCGATTGGCTGCTGCAACAGAACTATATTGACTTTTTGCGCGAGGTCGGCGTTCACTTTACCGTCAATAAAATGCTGACGGCCGAATGCTACAAATCCCGCATGGAAAAGGGATTGACTTTCCTGGAATTTAACTATATGCTGATGCAAAGCTATGACTTTTACCGCTTAAACCGGGAATATGGCTGCCGTATGGAGTTTGGCGGCGACGATCAGTGGGCTAACATCATCGGCGGTATTGAGTTGATTCGCCGCAAGGCCGGCAAGCAGGCATACGGTATGACCTTTACGCTGCTTACCACGTCAGAGGGCAAAAAAATGGGCAAGACGGAAAAAGGTGCGCTGTGGCTGGATCCCGAGAAGGTTTCGCCCTATGAATTTTATCAGTATTGGCGTAATGTGGACGACAAAGACGTCATTCGTATGTTAAAGCTTGTTACTTTCCTGCCGATGGAGCAGATCGCACAGTATGAAAACTTAGAGGGTCAGGCACTGAATGAGGTAAAATGCCTGCTTGCCTATGAGGTTACCAAAATGGTGCATGGCGAAGAGGCAGCCAAGGCGGCGAATGATGCGGCAACTGCGATCTTCCGCGGCAGCGGTGATACGGCGCATATGCCGAGTGCCGAGATCGACGCTAAGACGCTGGGTGATGGCATGAATATCCTGGATCTTTTGCAGCAGGTTGGTCTGATCCCCTCAAAGGGAGAGGGACGCCGTTTGATTCAGCAAAACGGTCTCAGCATCAACGGCGAAAAGGTTACGGAAATTGATATGGTGATCACGCCGGCAATGTTACAGGATGGAGATTTTATCGTAAAAAAAGGCAAAAAAACCTTTTTAAAGTTGATTTTGAAATGATTTTGTAACGTTTTGTGGATGTTGCACAAAAACGGTCATGCGATTTTTGCACAATATACAAAATTAACTATTGAAATTTTGCGCAAAATGTTGTATAGTATAAGCATACCACAATTAACTAACAATCTTTTTTTCATTTCCCCCGTTTAAGACCAACATCTTAAGCGGAACTCCCGGCCGAGAATTATTCTCGGTCTTTTTTTTATTTTCTTGTCTTGTCATGAAAAAGAATCTGTGTTATGATGTCAATAGAGGCTTTCACGCATGGGAAAGCGGAATACAATATTGGGTCTAAATTGCACCGTTTCGGTGAAAGGAG
>CAVGTH010000013.1:18351-24681 GCA_963632045.1 Roseburia faecis
ATGCGAAAAAACATAGGAAGAGTTCTCATCTTTATTTTGTTGGTTGCCGCGGTTGTTTTTTTGCCACGGCCGCTTGGCCGGGAGATGAAGAAGGCAGAACTGATCTTTATCAGTTATCATGCTTATAACCGGGATCCTGTTTCGATGCAGATTGAGGAAGGAAGCGAGGAATGGCAAAGGCTGAATACAATTTTGGATTCCTACCGTTATCATGCGACGCTTGGTACGATCTTCCACGATAATACGGTGGTCGGCGCTGTGGACGGTACGATTCACGTTCAGTTTGTCGGTGCGCAGGGCGAGACGTTCTCCTTTTCGTGTTTGGGAAAGCAAAAGATCCTGGTCGGCGACTGTGCCTATCATCTCGGATATTTCGGTGATCGGACGGCGGAGCGTTTGATGCAGGAGTTGCGGCAGTACATCGAGGCGATGCCGTCCTCGATGCTGCAAAGCCCATAAATAAAAGATTTGGCGGAGTGTGAAAGTACATTGCGGCTCATGAGCGAGCCGCGAAAAGATAATATATATGAAGCAGAAAGGCAGAAGAGAAAATGTTAAATTTATTATTAAAAAGCATTGTGGATCAGGACAGAGCCGCCGTTGTCGTTTGCGACATGGACTCGACCATTGTGTATATGAATCCGGCGGCGGTCATGCGCTATCACAGGGATTTGACCGGTCAAAACCTAAAAGATTGTCATAACGCGGCGTCCAATGCAATGATTGAGAAGGTGCTTGCGTGGTTTGAAAAAAGCGAAGAGAATAACATCATGTACACCTACCATAATGAAAAGGAAAACAAGGACGTTTACATGGTTGCGCTGCGCGACAGTGAGAAAAAACTGATCGGTTATTACGAAAAACACGAATACCGGAACAGAGAAACCGAGCAGCCTTACCGGTTTTAGATTTGGTGTTATGTATGCCTCATGACGAATGCCCGGGTATAAGCGGAAATCGTCATACTCCGACTGCTTTGTGCATATAAATGAAACAAAGCGATCGGCCCAAAAGGCCGAAAATGGGAGGCATTGCATGTGAGATGTTATATCGAAGAGAGAACCATAGAACTTGCAAACTACATGATCGAACATAAATGCACTGTGCGAGAAGCCGCAAAAAAATTCGGCATTTCCAAATCAACCGTACATAAAGATATGACCGAACGCCTGATAAAAATCAACCGGATACTTGCCAAGGAGGTGCGTGCAATTCTTTTGGAAAACAAGCAGGAGCGGCACATCCGCGGCGGCTATGCGACGCGCGAGAAGTATCGGCATCAGCGTGAGGCAGGCTGACAAGAGGGCGGCGTAAAAATTTTACGCCGCCCTCTTTGAAAATAAGGAAAATGATAGGCAAGATCATATTTTTAAATTTTATGTACGGACAGCACCGTTAAAGACAGATTCTTTACCGAAAATGCGATCTCATAGCAATCAAAAAGCATGTGATAAACTCTATTTTCATCATGATGATAGGACGGCCGCGGATCTTCTGCCAGGCAGTCAATGACAGCACGCTGCTTGTCTTTGGCGATGCGGTCAAGCAGATGATCGGGAAAATCGACGGACAAATGATAGTCGTTTTTTGCATCCGCATAACCGCCGATGGCATCCGGGTGACAGTCTGCGGATGGCAGGTACGGTTTTACATCAAAAATCGGCGTGCCGTCCAGGAGATCTGCGCCACCCACGAATAATATCATTTCGTGCTGCGCGGAGCACTCAATCCCCAATAGACGGACGGAGGACAGGCCTAAAGGGTTAGGACGGAACGGGGAGCGGCTGGCGAATACGCCGACTCTTTGATTTCCGCCCAGGCGCGGCGGCCGTACCGTCGGCGACCAACTCTGGCAATGTGCCTTGGAAAAATCAAAAATCAGCCAAAGATGAGAAAACCCGTCCAGCGCCCGAAAAGCGTCCTCCCGGCTATACTTTGGCAAAAAGACAACCTTGCCGACAAGAGATTCGACACGGCCGCTCTGTCTGGGGATCCCAAACTTTTCTTTAAAATCAGTGTGAATGTATGCGATCGGTTCTATTTCCATGGTAAAATCCTTTCTCGTGCGGCGGTGTAAAAAACGTACCGCCGCACAAGAGCCCTACGGTTTTACTGTTTTCTGTAAAATCATGGCGGCCTTATGGAATACGGTTTTTTACACGTTGTTTTATTCTTCTCCGCCGCCGCTGCCCGGCAAATCCTCTAAATAGGTGCGCGGATTCATCATTTTATTATCCTTCATGACGGCAAAGTGCAGATGGGTGCCATCGTTAATCTCTAAAGCGGCCGTTTGCCCCACTTTGCCAATGGTTTCGCCTGCCTTGACGGTTTTTCCTACTTCGGGGGCGGTGCCCTCCTCAAGGTTTGCATACATGGTTTGCGTGCCGTCCGCATGGCGGAGTACAACGCCGGCGCCGAGCATGCTATCCTCTGTTACGCTTTCCACCGTACCGTCGGCTGCGGCGTGAACCTCGGTGCCGAGATCCACCGCATAGTCGATCCCTTCGTGGACGCGCCAATCCTGCATGGTCGGAAAGTAGACCAGTTCGTCAGCGGAGTAATCCTTTAAGATGTTCCCTTTAACCGGTGCCTGCAACAACACGGCGGCGCTTCCTGCATTGTCCGGCTTTGCGGTCTCTGCTTCTGCGGCAGCTGCGGCTGCAGCGGTATCGGATGCAGCGTTTGTCTCTTTTGTCGTTGCAGGAGAAGGAGTCGGCTTTGGCGTTGCACTGGCGCTGACGGTTCTGGCCTCTTCCGCGCGATTGCTTGTGCTCTGCTGCACCGCGTTATTCCACGCCTCCTCGTCCAACTGATTGGATGCATCCTTTGGCATAATCAGGTTCATGACCAGCATAATCACCATCAGCGATACCGCCACCACCAGGGCCACAAAGAAGCCTCGTTTGGTAAAAACACTTTCCTTTTTCTTATTTTCGCTCACGATTTATCACCTCATTGGTAGTATAAACCGCTTCGGAAAAATTATACCATCCGGCAGCGGATCGCGAAAAGGAGTCAAAATTCGCCTTTTGGGACAGATTTCAATTGGGGTTAAGTTCCTGTATGCCTAATCTGCGAAATATGCTATGCCATAAATACAGCATCGGTATACTGTTTTGCCTGCGCCGCCCCGTCTTTGGCCTCCTGCGGTGTTGTGAACAATCCAAAGACGGCAGAGCCGCTGCCGCTCATCAGGGAAAGAACGGCGCCTGATTCCAAAAACGCCTCCTTGATCCAGCCGACAATCGGATAGGCAGGAATCGTCACGGTTTCTAAGATGTTTGCGGCATTTTGGCAAATGGCGGAAAGATCGCCGTTTTGAATGCCCTCGGCAACCGCAGAGACGTTCAGCCCGTCCGGACGTTTGGAAGGATCCAGGTTTTCGTACACCCACTTAGTAGAAACGGACGGTTCCGGCTTTGCAATAACACAGTAAAGCGCCGGCGGCATGGGGAGCGGCGTTAGGATTTCGCCGATGCCGGTCGCCTTAGCGCAGCCGCCGAGCACGCAAAACGGAACATCGGCGCCGATCCGTGCGCCGAACTGCATCAAGGTGTCGATGTTAAACGGATTGCCGAACATCGCGTTAAGCCCTTTTAATACCCCGGCTGCGTCCGCACTGCCACCGCCAAGACCGGCTCCCATGGGAATTCGTTTTTCAATGTGGATCTCGACGCCCTCGGTTCGGCCCAAATGGTCGAAGAACAAACGGGCGGCCCGATAGGCAAGATTGCCCTCCCCCAGCGGAAGTGCCGCAGAATCCGAGGTTATCACAATCTTTCCGTCGGTGCGGAGCGTTAAGGTCATACGGTCGCTCAGCGCAATTTCTTTCAGGATCATTTCGACATCGTGATAGCCGTCCTCGCGCTTTCCGAGGACATCGATCGCCAGATTGATTTTTGCTCTGCATTCTAATGTTAATTTCTCCATATCGTTCCTCCTGTTTTGCCTACCGATTAATTGCCGATACAAAGATCCGCAGAACCCCGTGCGGAGCCTGCGGATGATCTGTGCCTATTCTTTTGTATCTGTCGTTTCCGGGTTCTTAGCCGTTTCTGTTGCCGGCGCTTCTGCATCCCGGCTCGACGTTTCCTCAGCCGCAAACACGGCTTCAAATTCGTCGCTTTCGATTTTTTCCTTTTCCAGCAAAAGGGCAGCAACCTTGTGCAGCTTATCCATCTGCTGCGTTAAAATCTCAGTACAACGGCGGTAGCAGCTGTCAATAATGCTCTTGATTTCAGTATCAATCATTGCTGCCGTATCCTGGCTGTAATCCACGGTGTGACCGTAATCCAGACCGATAAAGACTTCGTTGTTCTGATCGCCGAAGGTTCTTGCGCCCAGTTTTTCACTCATACCATATTTGGTGACCATGGATTTTGCAATGTTGGTTGCGCGTTCGATATCATTCGATGCGCCGGTGCTGATGTCCTTTAAAACCAACTGTTCTGCGACACGGCCGCCGAGCAGCGATATAATTTCTTCGGTCATTTCCGTTTTGGATTTATAATAGGTGTCCTCCTGCGGCAGAGACAGCGTATAACCGCCGGCACGGCCTCGCGGAATGATGGAAACCTGGTGCACACGATCCTGGGTCGGCAGCATTTTGGAAACCACGGCATGCCCTGCCTCGTGGAAGGCGGTCAGCCTTCTTGCACGATCCGAAACCTTTCTCGATTTCTTTTCCGGACCGGCGACAACCTTCATGATCGACTCTTCCAGATCGGTCATGGTAATTTCAGATTGGTTCTTTCGAGCCGCAGCAAGCGCCGCCTCGTTCATCAAATTTTCCAGATCCGCACCGGAAAATCCAACGGTTGTCTTTGCCAAAACGGAAAGGTCAACATCGGATGCGAGCGGCTTTCCTTTGGAGTGTACCTTTAAGATTGCCTCACGTCCCTTGACATCGGGGGCGTCAACCACGACCTGACGGTCAAACCGTCCGGGACGAAGCAGCGCCGGGTCTAAGATGTCGGGGCGGTTGGTTGCCGCAATGATAATGACGCCCTCGTTCGCGCCGAAACCGTCCATCTCAACCAAAAGCTGGTTTAAGGTTTGCTCTCTCTCATCATGACCGCCGCCAAGACCGGCACCTCTGTGACGGCCAACGGCGTCAATCTCATCAATAAAGATGATACACGGTGCGTTCTTTTTCGCGTTGTCAAACAAATCGCGTACACGGGATGCACCCACGCCGACAAACATCTCTACAAAGTCCGAGCCGGAAATCGAGAAGAACGGAACCCCGGCTTCGCCGGCAACGGCTTTTGCAAGCAGGGTTTTACCGGTTCCCGGAGGGCCGACCAAAAGAACGCCCTTGGGGATTCTGGCACCCAGCTGGCGAAACCGTTCCGGCCCCTTTAGAAAGTCAACGATCTCTTCCAATTCTTCCTTCTCTTCGTCAGCGCCGGCCACATCCTCAAAGGTCTTTTTGGTTTTGCCTTCCATGCTGACCTTCGCTTTGCTCTTTCCAAAGCTCATCACGCCGCGGCCGTTTCCGCCGCCGCCGGCCTGCTGCATAAACATAAACCAAAATACAACAAAAATAACCAACAGACCAAGACTGGGAAGCAGCGTCAGCCACCAGGGCGGACTGTATGGAAGGGGCGTATCTACTTTTAAAGTGCCGGCATTGATCTGCTCCTGCATTTTATCGCCGACATCGCTCTTTAGCGTATTATACCCCGGTATTTCAACATCAATGGTGCTGCCGTCCTTTAACATCGCGGTCGCGATATTATCGACCACCGAAAGCTCCGTGACCTGCTCCTGCTGGATTTTTAACACCAGATCAGAATAAATTTCTTTGGAAGTCTTTCCCGGCATGGATGTCATCCAGAAAATCATGACTATGATAAAGAAAAGGATCACATAAAAGCCAATTCCTTTAAGATATCTTTTCACTCAATCTCCTCCTACTACACCGTAACAATCCGAAATGGAAATATACTCCATTAAGGCAGTATTATAACATAGCGCATCTAAAAAAACAAGGTCATTTTTAAAGTTTTTACAGAATCTTTACAATTATACTTACGAGAATAAAGAACAGAACATTCATAAAAAAAACCGTTTTTTACGGTTTTTCTTGACAAGAAATGAGTTTGGGTATAAAATCGGAAGGACAGAGACAAAACAAAATAAAATCCGGAGGTATTTGTATGAAACAGTATCAAAAATTGGCAGTGCTTTTCCTTGTCGGCCTGCTTTGCTTTTCTCTTGCCGGCTGCGGAAAACAGAAGGCGGAGACCATCGGCGGCGTCGATCCTGCCGTGCCGCAAAAGGTTTTGGTTACGATGGAAAACGGTAAAACATTTACGATAGAAACGG
>CAVGTH010000014.1:0-8033 GCA_963632045.1 Roseburia faecis
AATAGCCTTCAAGGGTTATTCCCTATTTTTTTGCCAATTATTATTTTACACTAATGACGAAAAGGCTATTTTCACGCATCTTTGCGTGATTTTTATTTTACCGGACTTTCCGGTCGTTTCTTCTTATTCCAAAAGTCCGTACTTTCTTTTGATCCGCTCGATTTTTTCACACATCGGCTCTGCCGCAAAATACAAAAAGAACACCGTTGACGCCGCATGAATCAGATCAAAGGGCAGTCCCAGCGCATACGTTGACAAAATCATCGGCCATGTTGGCCTTACGCTGATCTGCAGCACCGTCGAAAAATTCATGATTCCCCCATAGCAAACCATCGTCACAAAAAAGCCGAACACGCAAAACGACGCCTTGGCGGGGCGCAGCAATCCCTTTTGTACCAAAATCCCGGATAAGAGTCCAATACTGCCGAGTGCCGCCATCTGCCACGGCGTCCACGGGCCTTGCCCAAAAAAGAAGTTTGAGACAAAAGCGCTGAGTGCCCCTGCCAAAA
The DNA here is from genome assembly GCA_963632045.1 of Roseburia faecis. Classification (GTDB taxonomy): domain Bacteria; phylum Bacillota; class Clostridia; order Monoglobales; family Monoglobaceae; genus Ructibacterium. The sequence goes on from CAVGTH010000014.1 coordinate 510, forward strand.
ATCCCGTCTCACCGCCAAGGCACGCCCCGGTGATAATCACCAGCGCGACAACCGGCTTAAACTGCGGCAGCGCCGCAAAGGCCGCACGTCCTGCGACCGTCATAGCACAAAGCACACTAATCAGCACTACCTCACGGGCAGAGGGTCTCTTGCCCTCGTAAGCGAGAAAGAATGCCAGCATCGCCTCCAAAAGAATCAGCAGACTGACAAAATAATACTTTTTTTCACCCATGAGATACACGCCGGCCGCAACCGTCAGCGGAATCAGCAGCAGAACACTGAGCGCCCCGATGCGGCCGCGCCTTGCGGTTCTTGTTTTCTGCCGCAGCACGGTCAGCGGAAATTCTTTCTGTACAATCAAATTCCGGCACGCCGCACCGGCAAAAAAGATGCTTAGCATCTGTAGCCAAATGCTGCGGCTGTCCTGTTCTTTGCCATACAAAAAAATCTGTGATACCAAAAACAGAATCGCAAAGACAACGCCGGCCGCTATTCTTTGAAACGGCAGCTTGCCCCTCTTTTCAGCATTTTTCGCCTTTGGTTTTGAATCCGCGCCCTTTTGAAAAAAGTCGTCCTCCGGCGGATTTTGGGGCAATGTCACGCCGATTGCCTCTGCAATATCGGATTCCAGCACCGCATGCGGAATCATACCGCGCGCCATGCGGCAGGCATCGGTGGTATAAAAGCTTTTTTGATCAAAAAAGCGGCGCGGCGCCCCCTCGGACACAATCTGCCCGTCAAAAAACATACCGCAGCGGTCGGCATACTGCGCGCAAAACTCAATATCGTGCGAAACCATAAGAATCCCGACGCCGCTCTGCCGCAAAGCGCAAAGCAGCCCTGCCAGCCTTTCCTTAAACCACGCATCCAGTCCCTTGGTCGGCTCGTCCAGAAGCAAAATTTTCGGCTTTTTCAGCAGCACCATGGCAAGCGCCGCGCGCTGCATCTGACCGCCGGACAGGTCATAAGGATGCCGCTCCAAAAATTCTTCCATCTCACAAAAGTCCGCGATGCGGCGCAGCGTCTCCTCTTTTTCCTCCGATGATAAGGATTCGCCGTCTAACACATGCCATAAATTTTGGTACACGGTTTTATACGCAAACAAATCCTTGGGATTTTGCGGCAGCGCCGCAATGCTTGCGCCCTCCTTTTTCCAAACCCTGCCGCGGTACGGCTTTTGCACGGACAATATGACAGAGAGCGCTGTGGTTTTTCCGCTCCCGTTGCCGCCCACAATACTGTACCATTCTCCCTCATGCAAGGTGAGCCGCAGTCCCTTTAAAACGTCCGGCAAATCTCTTTCGTACCGAAACCAAACATCATCAAGACGAAGGAGTTCTTCGCCTTGCGGCAAATACTCCTTGGGGGCTGCAAGTTCCCGTTTTACCGGCATTTTGGAGAGCCATGCACGGCCGTCACGCACAGTGACCGGCATATGTTCTGTATCCTGATTGCCGCTTGCGTCATACAGGCGCATCGCCGCCGGAAACGCCAAAAACATTTCGGGCTGCTTTTTATGCAGCACCGCGCCGACAGTGCCGGGGCTTCCCTGCGTAAAAATCTCGCCCCGATGCATCACAACCACGCGGTCGGCAAGCGGCAGCGCCTCTTTTAACCGGTGCTCGGATAAGAGAATCGTTGTCCCGATCTCTTGGTTGATTCTTACCAAGGTGGAAAAAAAGTCATGCGCCGCAATCGGATCCAGCTGCGCCGTCGGTTCGTCCAGGATCAGCAGAGAGGGCTGCATCACCATCACCGACGCAAGATTCAAAAGCTGCATCTGACCGCCGGACAGGGCGGCAACATCCATATGAAACCAGTTTTGAATCCCGAAAAAGGACGCCATCTCCGCCACCCTCGTGCGGATTTCTTCCGGCTCCATCCCGATATTTTCCGGGCCGAACGCCATCTCGTGCCATACCTTGTCACAGACGATCTGCTGTCCGGGATCCTGAAACACAAAGCCGATTTTCTCCGCCTGATCACGCAGGGTAAGCGTCTCGGCCGGAACGCCGTCAATCAAAACCCTTCCTGTTTTCTCTCCGTGCGGCGCAAGTGACGGCTTGATACTGCGCAGCAGCGTAGACTTTCCGCATCCGGATTTTCCGCAAAGCACTACAAACTCGCCGTTCTCGACCGTCATGCTGATTTTGTTCAGCGCAGGCACATCCGACTGCGGATAGGTAAACGTCAAATCCTCGATCTTAATCTTTTCCATCGAACTGCCTCCCTTCCCTCCAGCATAGCCGGCGTCAATGACAACATCAAATAAGCGACCATGCCGCACAGGCTTTTTGCCGATACAGCGGCGCCCTTAATACTTGGAAAATATCGAAAATACGCACTACGGGTAACGCCGCAGACAAGCACAGCGAACGAAAGGATCAAAAGCAAAAGCAGCATATTCCGATCCCGCTTGGTAAACGAAAAATTAGAAAACGCCGTCCGTCCCGGCAAGCCGTAGCCGCGGCTTTTCATACTGTCCGCCGTATCCACCGAATCCTCCAGACAACGGGTCACCAAAATAGACAGCATATGCATGCCGCTTTTGGCCTTTTGCAGCATCCCCTTATCCGTCGCATCGGCACCGATTCCCTTTTGCGCATGGGAAATTGCGGTAAGCTCGCGCCGATATTTCGGCACAAGGCGCAATGTCATGGAAAGCATCAGCGAAAAAACCGGCATCACCTTTCCAAGCAGATACATCCATTTATCCCCGGTCATCACACGATGGAAACAAAAAAACCAGCACATGACCGAAAAAAGCATCACACCGGCCGCCGCGCCATAGAGAATCGACTCAAGCGTCAGCGGATTGCCGGACGGCAGATAACACAAAACGGTCACGCCGGCATGGCTGAACAAGGGGTTCAGCACCGCCGCAAAGGACGCGCAAAAAAACAAGTAACCAAGACTTCTAAGCGCCTTGCCGCGCCCCGTCATAAAGGCGCAGGACAGAGAAGATACCAGGCTGATGCCCAGATAAACCGGGTGCATATAAAACATCGAAAAGCCGATGACGGCCAAAAAATAGACCGCGTTCACCAGCGGGTGACAACGCTTAAATTCACGCATCTCTTTGCCCTCCTTCGCCCAGCGAACCGCCAACGTCCGCGCCGCGGTCACAGGTATAAAACCACTCGATGCGATCCCCCGGTTTTAACAAATACCGCGAGCACCCGTAATTCGGAAACCAGCCGTTGACCCGATAGACCCAGCCGGACAACTCGCCGCAGTCAAACTCATACAAATTGGCGATTCCCTCCACATAGGCGCTGTGATAGACCGGCGTGTTCACAAATTCCATCGGAATTTTCTCGCGGCGCATCTCTCTGCGAAGAACCTGAAACACATTCTCTCCCTCATAAAAAGAAACCTCCCGCTCCGATAAAATCACGCCGTCTTGCGGCACCAGTTCCACCTTTTCGGGGTCAAGCGCCGACAGATTGTTAAGCAGCGCATCGCAGCGCACCGAGAGCGTACAGGTGTATTCCGGCGCGTCTTTCTCAACCTCCTGCGGCTCTTTCGGAACCGGCTTCCCGGCCGGAACAGGTTCAGTCTCATAACGGTCGCGTCCCGTATCCTCCGACAGTTCCATTCCGTTTTGCACGGAATACGCAGCGTCGCCTTCCTCAGCCGGCGTCTGCGTTTCTTCCGCCGGTGCCGTCTGCTCCGGCGTTTCCGCATCGGAATGTTCTTCTGCCTCTGCGTGCTCTGCCGCCGGATCGTCCGTCGCCTTTTGTTCCTTCTTCTTTAAGAATTCCTCCGGAATTGATGTCTCGGCGGTCTCCGGCGCATCGGCGACGCGCCAGCCGTGCAGGGAGGGTGCATTGCCGCCCCACCAATAGACAAAGGCCAGCAGTCCCAAAACCGCCGCCGCAAGCAAAATCTGTTTTTTGTAGCGTAACAGACGCATCGCCTTTGCCTCCTTTGTAAAATTTTTCATTCGCAGCGAAAGCCGCGTCAACGGGCATTCCGGCGGTGCAATGCACCGCCGAAAAAGTATGCAATATCCGCCGCTGAGCACGGCAGAAACCACCTAGGCTCTATAACAATGCGGCGCACCGCAGCAGCTGATAAAGCATGTGTGCAACCTCGGCGCGGAGTATGGGAACCTGCGGTGCAATCTGCATCCCCGTATCCGGCAGAATGTTTTTATCATAGCAGAAAGCCGCCGCCTCTTCTGCCCACGCGCTGATGGTCTTATAGTCGTCAAACACGCTCAGGATATCCCGGCGCGCGGCCTCGTCATACGTGCGGTCTGCACCGCAAAGCTTTGCGGCACGGTACACCATGACCGCCGCCTCTTCACGGGTGATTCTTCCGTCCGGCGCAAAGCTTTGTTCCGCCACACCGGTCACGATCTTAAAATGCTCCGCGGTCGCAACGTAGCCGGCATACCAGGCATCGGACGGAACATCCGTAAATTCCTTGCCGGGAGCAGCCGCAAGTCCCAGTCCCCGCACCATGATTGCCGCAAATTCGGCTCTTGTCATGGTTGCGTCCGGCGAAAAGGTATGTTCATCCATGCCGCTGATGATATTTCTTGCCGCCAAATCCTCAATCTCGCCCTGATACGGATGCCCGAGAATATCGAAAAACGTCTTTGCCGTGCCGATTTCTCTTGGGTGAACGGCCGGATCCCTGCCGGGAAGTCCCATTTCCGTCTCCGGCGCGCCCTCCGCAATATGCACATCGCGCATGTCAAAGAGCGCACTTTCGCCCTTTAAAAATCTTTGCCGCGCAACCAGCGCATAAAAACACTGCTCGGTCGCCATGCGATCTGCTGCGCCGGAACGCTGATGTGCAAAGCTTCCGCCTCCCAAATAAAAGGCACAAAGTCCGTCAAGGGCGGTTTGTCCGCCCTTGACAAAGCGCGGATCATCATCCGCAATCCCGAGCGCCGCCATTGCCGTCATCACCTGTGCCGTACTCTCCGCAAAGCTGCCAAAGCTGCCGTCGGCATTCTGCTGCCCGGACAAAAAGACAAGTACACGGTTGATTGCGTCGGCCGCCGCGTTCTCTGTCCGAAATCCTGCCAGCGCACTGAGCGCCATGGCCGTCATATCGATGTCCGATTCCTCGCCAAGACCCCAGCCGCCGTCCGCATGCTGCATGGAGAGGATTTTTTCTGCATAATTTCGGCACGTCTCTGCCGCCTCCGGCATTTTTGACTGATCTCTTGCATTCAGTGCCAAAAGCGCCCAGACAGCGCCGTTGAACCCCTGCTGCATGGTTTTTTCTTCCTCGGTCAGCGGAAGGAGCAGGTTGTATCCGTCCACATTCTCTGCGTCCGCACCGGCCGCCGTCAGCGCAAGGGCAACCCTTGCATACTCCGTATACTTTTTATCGTGCAAAACGCCGCCGCGCTCTACGATATATTGCCGCGCATTTTTTTGATACTGCGCGGCAAGATCTGCGTACTGCGTGCGGTCATAGCGCATCAGCCCCAGCACCGTCCAGTCGCCGCCGACGGCGCCGATTGTGGGGTTTGGCGTGTTCTCCGCCAAATACTGCGCCGTCTCCGCCGTGACCGTCCCGGCATCAACTTTTGCATAAACTGTCCATGAAATCGTACAGATCATCACAAAGATCCATACACCAAACAGGGATTGTCTGATCCATTGCTTCATTATAATCACCACTCCGGCCGAGATCCTGTAAGTCAACCTACGTTTTTAACGATCGGTTACCGTCCTCGGCTCCTATTTTTCTGACAACAGTATACCATATCCTTTGCATCCGGGCAATAAGGAAATGAAAAATGTTTTGCGCCGCAACATAAAAAATGCCCCGCAAATTTTGCGGGGCATTGAACCGATACAGCTTATTTTTGAGGGCCTGCCGATACCAGCGCCTTGCCGGCTGCATTTCCTTCGTATTTTGCAAAGTTCTTAATGAATCTGCCTGCCAGATCCTTTGCCTTTTCTTCCCACTGTGCAGCATCTGCATAAGTGTCGCGCGGATCTAAAATACCGGAATCCACACCCGGCAACTCGGTCGGAACTTCAAAATCAAAGAACGGAATCTTCTTGGTCGGCGCATTTAAAATGTCGCCGTTTAAGATTGCGTCAATGATACCGCGGGTATCGCGAATCGAAATACGCTTGCCGCTACCGTTCCAGCCGGTGTTCACCAGGTAAGCCTTTGCACCGCTCTTCTCCATCTTCTTTACCAGTTCTTCTGCATATTTGGTCGGGTGCAGCTCCAAGAATGCCTGACCGAAGCATGCAGAGAAGGTCGGCGTCGGCTCGGTAATGCCGCGCTCGGTACCTGCCAGCTTTGCAGTAAAGCCGGACAAGAAGTAGTACTGGGTCTGCTCCGGCGTCAGGATCGAAACCGGCGGCAGTACGCCAAATGCGTCTGCGGACAGGAAGATCACGTTCTTCGCATCCGGCGCAGCGGATACGGGGCGAACGATATTTTCGATATGATCGATCGGATAAGAAACACGGGTGTTCTCGGTTACGCTCTTATCGTCAAAGTCGATCTTGCCGTCCTTATCTACGGTAACGTTCTCTAAGAGTGCGTCACGGCGGATTGCGTTATAGATATCCGGCTCGGACTCTTTATCCAGGTTGATAACCTTTGCATAGCAGCCGCCCTCAAAGTTGAATACGCCGTTGTCGTCCCAGCCGTGCTCGTCGTCGCCAATCAAAAGACGCTTCGGGTCGGTCGAAAGGGTGGTCTTACCCGTACCGGAAAGGCCGAAGAAGATTGCGGTGTTTTCACCGTTCTTATCCGTGTTGGCCGAGCAGTGCATGGACGCGATACCGCGCAGCGGCAGGTAGTAGTTCATCATCGAGAACATACCCTTCTTCATCTCGCCGCCGTACCAGGTGTTTACGATAACCTGCTCACGGCTGGTGATGTTAAACATAACCGCCGTCTCAGAATTCAGGCCGAGTTCCTTATAATTTTCTACCTTGGCCTTGGATGCGTTGTATACCACAAAGTCCGGCTCAAAGTTTTCCAGTTCTTCAGCCGTCGGCTTAATGAACATGTTGGTTACAAAGTGTGCCTGCCAAGCAACCTCAACGATGAAACGAATTGCCATACGGGTATCCTTGTTGGTGCCGCAGAATGCGTCTACTACAAACAGTCTCTTGTTGGACAGTTCTTTGATTGCAATCTCCTTAACTGCCTTCCATGCTTCCTCCGATGCCGGATGGTTATCGTTTTTATATTCGTCCGACGTCCACCAAACCGTATCTTTGGAATTTTCATCCATAACAATAAACTTATCTTTCGGAGAGCGGCCGGTGTATACACCCGTCATGACATTTACCGCACCCAGTTCGCTGACCTGACCCTTTTCATAGCCCTCCAGCGTCGGTTTGGTCTCTTCCTCAAACAACACGTCATAGGAAGGATTGTACACGATTTCTGTCGTTCCGCAAATCCCGTACTTGCTCAAATTGATTTCAGCCATTTTTTCTACCTCTCTTTTTCTCTTTTCTTAAAATCGTACTTATTTTTTATTATAATCGATTTTTTCCAAAAAAGCAATAGCTTTCCTCATAG
>CAVGTH010000014.1:8063-15013 GCA_963632045.1 Roseburia faecis
GTCACGCTGACGCCGGAGGGAAAAAAGCTTTATGACCACGTAAAAATCGCCTTTGACCAGATTCAATCCGCCGAGGAGGAGCTCTCGCTGCAAAAAACGCTGCAAAGCGGCATGATCTCCATCGGCGCCAGCGAGGTTGCGCTGCACGGGCTTTTGCTGCCGGTGCTCAAAACCTACCGTACGCTCTATCCCGGCGTTCATATTCACATTACCAACCACACTACACCGCAGGCAATCGCGGCGCTCTCCGGCGGCATGGTGGATCTGGCCCTGGTTACCACGCCGACCGTCAAATCCTCTAACCTCTCAGAAACAAAAATCTGTCCCATCCGCGAGGTTGCGGCCTGCTCCAAAGCCTTTCCGCAGCTGACCGGCCGCAAGGTCAGTCTGAAAGAGCTGTCGGACTATCCGCTGATATCGCTGGGCTCTCACACCAAAACTTACGAATTTTATTCCGACTTTTTTGCGGCAAACGGGGTACCGTTTGCGCCGGACATTGCCGCCGCCACCGCGGATCAGATTCTGCCGATGATCCAGTCGGATCTCGGCATCGGCTTTGTCCCCATGCGCTTTTTGCAAAACAGCAGCGATGTCAGCATCATTGATCTGAAAGAGCGCATCCCGGATCGTCACATCTGCCTGATTCAGCGCAAGGATTACAGTCTCAGCATCGCGGCAAAGGAACTGGAGCGGCTTTTGCTCCGGCGCGGGCAATCACAGACAAAGGCGGAATCATAAAATTACCGCGAGATGCAGCAAACCGACACATATTCTCTTTGATTATTCTGACGTTTTCAAAACATTTCGCCTCTTTTCCCTCTTTTATGATAGAATACATATGTTAATTTTTATCTATGCAGTGAGGTGAAAGAGTATGAAACGCAGACCCATACTTTCTGTCCTTTTATGTCTTTTTTTACTGTGCGGCTGCAATCCGATTCCGGACAGTCTTTCTGACCGTTCCCCGGACGTGCCTTCTTCTTTTGTCAATGGACTTGTGGTCGATTATATCGATGTCGGTCAGGGCGACGCCGCTCTGGTTCGCAGCGGCGATCAGGCCATGCTTATCGACGGCGGAAGTCCCAAAGCCAGCAGTATCATCTATACTTATTTAGAGAAGCAAAACGTCCGCCGTCTTGACTATATCCTTGCCTCGCACGCGGACAGCGACCACATCGGCGGCCTTTTATCGCCGCTGTCCACCATGCCGGTCGATCATGTCCTGATCCCTAAAGCCGCGTCAGACAGTAAAACCTATCAGTCTTTTTTATCCAAAACAAATGAAAAGGGAATTTCCCTTACGCACCCAAAGTCCGGCGATAGTTTTACACTCGGCGACAGTACCGTTTTCATTCTCGGCCCCATTACCGAGGACCCGGACGATCGCAATAACGGCTCCATTGTCGCAAAAATCTGCTGCGGGCAGACCTCGTTTCTCTTTACCGGTGACGCCGAACGAAAGGAAGAACAGGAACTGCTGGACGCCGACTTTGACCTTTCGGCAACCGTATTAAAGGTCGGACACCACGGCAGCAAAAATTCCACCACCTATCCGTTTTTGCGTGCGGTCATGCCGGAATATGCCATCATTTCTGTCGGCGACAACAGCTACGGCCACCCAACCGAGGCCGCACTGAGCCGACTCCGCGATGCAGATGCCACGGTACTGCGTACCGACCTTGACGGCGATATCACCATCAAAAGCGACGGCAATTCCGTTACCGTTACCACGCAAAAACATCGCTAAAAATGTCATTGTTTTTACTGTTTTGAAAGGGTTACCGAACGAAACGGCAGCTGCGCTTTAACGCGGTTGCCGTGCAAAAATACACCCTTATCCATCGGCAGTGATCGCACACGTCCCGCGCTTTGTCCGCAAAGACACGCACCATACCGCACCCTTTGCATAACCTGATAATAGATTTTAAAAATAGATTTTAAAATAAGGAGCGTGGGACTTTATGGGTGTTGCAATTCTTGTTATTTTATCGTTTTTTGCGGTTTACGGAATGCTGCAACTGCTTGCTAAGGGGCTGTTTTCCTCCCGTGCCAGATGCGGCCTCTGGCCGGCCTGCGTCCACCGCGTGATCGGGGTCAAGGACTGCGAAGACTCCGTAGAGGGCATGGTGCGCTCGCTGGCCTTGGAGGACGTGCGTGAAGAATTGATTGTGATCGATCTCGGTTCCAAGGATGAGACGATGGAAATTTTGCAAAAACTGGAGGACGAGTATGACTTTTTGCATGTCATGACCCCGGCAGAATATCAAAACTATATTATGGATTTGTTCCGGCATTGTATTGCCTAAAGAGAGAATTGAACACATGCGCCCAATGCTTGTTTATTTTTCGCTCAGCTGTTCTTTCGGCTAGGCAGCAACGAGAAAAATTATTGTATTTTGCCGAGCGAAATGCACTTTGCATACATGCCGATATACATAAGCATTTTCATCTCTTATGCCTTACCCTGCGGTTAAGAGGAATTTTATTACGATTTGTGCCGGTGCAGGGCGGCGGAATGGAGTTTAAAATGAAAAACTATAAAATCCTTGTGCAGTATGAGGGAACCCGTTACCACGGCTGGCAAAGACAGGGCAACGCGGCCGACACCATCCAGGGAAAGCTGGAGGCGGTACTGTCACGCTTAGACGGTGCACCGGTCGAGGTCATCGGTTCCGGCCGCACGGACGCCGGCACGCACGCGAAAGGACAGGTGGCAAACTTCTACCTTTCCACCGAGCCGGAGCCTGACGCGGTCATGCGCTATTTGAATCAGTATCTGCCGGAGGACATCGGCGTGATCCAAATCTGCGAGGTACCGCTGCGGTTCCACAGCCGTCTCAATTCGGTGCGAAAGACCTACCAATACCGCCTGAGGATTGGCAGTGTTCCCATGGTTTTTGACCGCCGTTATATGGCAAGCTATCCGGATCCCTTAGACGTTGCCGCGATGCGAAAGGCCGCAAAGCTGCTCCTCGGCCGTCACGACTTTTACAGTTTCTGCGCCAATAAACGAATGAAAAAATCAACGGTTCGCACCCTGTATCGGCTGGATATCGAAGAACACGAAAACGAGATTCGGTTTGTGGTCTGCGGCAGCGGCTTTTTGCATCACATGGTACGGATTTTGGTTGGTACGCTTTGCGAGGTCGGCGCCGGAAAACGCCGTCCGGAGAGCATACCGGCACTGTTTCGATGCCGCAACCGCGCAATGGCCGGCGAAACCATGCCGGCCGAGGGGCTGATGCTGATGCAGGTGGAATATGAAAAGGGCGTGTAAGAAAAACAATCAATCGAAACACATCACCTAAGAAAAACACATAAAAAATAGGATGGGAAAACTCTCCCATCCTATTTTGGTTTATGGTCTATTTTGCGTATTCAATGGCACGCAGTTCCCGAATGACATTCACTTTAATCTGACCGGGATATTCCATACTGGATTCGATCTGCTTTGCCATTTCTTTTGCCATCAGGATGGTCTCATCATCGTTGACAGCATCCGATTTTACCATGATACGAACCTCACGGCCGGCCTGGATTGCATAAGAACGCTCCACGCCCTTGAAGGAATTTGCGATTTCCTCCAGCTGCTCCAAACGTTTAATATACGATTCCAGATTCTCGCGGCGGGCGCCGGGACGTGCCGCAGAAATGCCGTCTGCTGCCTGCACCAGACAAGCCTCAATCGTTTTCGGTTCAATATCGCCGTGGTGTGCCAAGATGGCGTGTACCACTTTTTCATTTTCCTTGTACTTTTTCGCAATATCGCCGCCGATCGTCACATGAGAGCCTTCTACCTCATGATCGATCGCCTTACCGATATCGTGGAGCAAGCCGGCACGCTTTGCAAGCGCCTCGTCCGCGCCGAGTTCACCGGCCATAAGACCGGCAAGGTGCGATACCTCAATGGAATGCTGCAGCACGTTCTGACCGTAACTGGTCCGATACTTTAACCTGCCGAGCAGGCGGATCAGCTCCGGATGCAAGCCGTGTACATGCGTTTCAAATGCGGCACGCTCGCCTTCCTGTTTGATGATATTATCCACTTCTTTGGTGGACTTTTCTACCATTTCTTCGATCCGTCCGGGGTGAATCCGTCCGTCTACAATCAGCTTTTCTAAAGAGCGGCGGGCAATCTCACGCCGTACCGGGTCAAATCCGGAAAGGATGACTGCCTCCGGGGTATCGTCGATGATAAGGTCTACCCCCGTCAGCGTTTCAATGGTGCGGATATTTCGACCCTCGCGGCCGATGATGCGTCCCTTCATCTCATCGTTGGGGAGCGAAACTACCGAAACGGTCGTCTCGGTCACCTGATCTACCGCGCAGCGCTGAATGGCACCGGTAATAATCTTTCTTGCACGTTCTTCAGATTCTTCCTTTGCCTGTGCCTCCACATTTTTAATCAGAACCGCCTTTTCGTGGGTGATATCTTCCTCCACCTGTTTGAGCAAATATTCCTTTGCCTGGGAGACGCTAAGCTCCGAAATCTTCTCCAGCTGTGCCAGCTGCAAGCCCTTGACACGGCTCACCTCTGCCTGAAGTTCTTCAATTTCGTTGGATTTGCGCTGGATTTGTTCTTCCTTATTTTCCAGCATCTGCGTCTTTTTATCGATGGTATCTTCTTTCTGCTGTACTCTTCTCTCCTGACGCTGAAGGTCATTACGGCGATCTTTGATTTCCTTGTCTAATTCACTTCTTAATTTATGTATTTCCTCTTTTGCTTCTAACAGCTTTTCTTTTTTGATATTTTCTGCGTCTTTTTCTGACTGATCCATTGCTGCATTGACAATCCGCTTTGCTTCTTCCTCAGCACTTCCGATTTTCAGCTCTGCAAATTTTTTGCGGTAGGAATACCCGTATTTAAAGCCGGAAAATGTACCGATTACGGCAACCACGGCAAGAACAGCAATGATAATGATACTAACTGTGTTTATCACTAACACCCCCTAATTGGAAAAGTAGCACCCAAAAATGGGTGCCCTATGACAATGTTTTCAGAACAAAATACATAGTATAAGACAAATCAAAGCGTAAAGCATAAATTTTTACAGAAGTCCGCCTTTTATTTTACACGCTATCCGCGAAAAAGTCAAGCCTTTTTTCGTCAATTCTTTCTATCGTGCGCCGCCGCGCAAAAGTTCGGACAGTATCGCCTGCATCTCCGCTTCGCTGCACGCTTTATTGATCTGATCCCGAAGCGGCGCCGCACCGCAAATCCCCTTTAAATACCAGGACATATGCTTGCGCGCTTCCTGAACACCGCGGTGCTCGCCTTTATACAAAACCAAAAGCCGCAGATGGCGCTTTGCCGTCAAAATCCGCTCGGAGAGCGGCGGCGGTGCCGGCTCCTCTCCGGTTTTGAGATAGTGCGATATCTGCTGAAAAATCCACGGATTTCCCTGTGCCGCGCGACCGATCATGATCCCGTCGCAGCCGGTTTCCAAAAGCATTTTTTTGGCAGATTTTCCATCGGTGATATCCCCGTTTCCGATTACCGGGACGGAGACCGCCTCCTTGACCGCGCGGATGATATCCAAATCTGCCGTTCCGCTGTAAAACGCCGCACGGGTACGGCCGTGCACCGTAATCGCAGCGGCGCCGCTGTCCTCCGCAATTTTAGCCATCTCCACCGCATTTTTATTTGCATCGTCCCACCCGGCACGGATTTTTACCGTGACCGGCACCGAGACGCTGCGGCAGACCGCACGGATGACCGCTCCGGCAAGCCTCGGCGATTTCATCATGGCGCACCCGTCCCCGTTGTTCACGATTTTCGGTGCGGGACACCCCATATTGATATCCAGCATACAGGCGCCGCTCTCCAGCGCAGACGCCGCAATACCGCCCATGATCTCCGGGTCATGCCCGAAGATTTGCGCCGCAACCGGTTTTTCCTCCTCCGACACCGTAAGCAGTGCCTCGGTACGGACACTGTTATAATGCAGCCCCTTGCCGGAAACCATCTCCGTATACATCAACGCCGGCCCGCAGGGCTTTGTGATCTCACGGAAGGCCCGATCTGTAACACCGGCCATCGGCGCCAAAAAAAGGTTGCCATTTAAATGAATTGTTCCGATTTTCATAAAAAACTCCTTGCTCTGTATCCCGTCTCTATCCGGACTTTTCATACATTTCATCTAATCACATTCCTCTCAAAAAGTCAAGCGCCGCTTGTTCCGGTTTTATGACCGTATCAGGCCTGCTCCTGCCGAAAATAGCTTGTCTCATTCGATTATGACCGATTACGACATTTTTTCAAAGATACGAAACTTTTTTGCAGAGATTTGAAAAAAATGTTTCTCACGGCAATGCTTCCTTGTCTGGCGGCGGCTTTCGGTATATATCCGTTTTTTCTGCAAAAAACAGGGGTTTCTCCGACTCCGTGAGCGTATGTATGTATGTATGTATGTATGTATGTATGTATGTATGTATGTATGTATGTATGTATGTATGTATGTATCATATTTTTTTATTTATTTTTTGAAAAAATTGTTGAAAATTCACATGTGATGTGTTATGATAAATTTTGAAGGCGGGGGAGGGGAAGTCAATGGAGAGTACAAAGCTTGCAAAAAACGAAACGGCCACTCTTCGTGTGAAACAAAAGTATCCCCTGGAATGGGAGCAGATCGCTACAAAATTTGAAAAGGATCCGGACATCCCGCAAAAACCGTTGTATGAATGTGTAAAAAGAGTGTTCGACATCGTCTGCTCCTGCGTAGCACTGATCTTTTTTTCCTGGTTGTTTTTACTTGTTGCGGTTGTCATTAAGCTTGAGGACGGCGGCCCGGTCTTTTACTCACAGACCAGAGTCGGGAAAAACGGCAAATTCTTTCTGATGCACAAATTCCGTTCCATGTGCGTCGACGCCGACAAAATGAAGGATCAGCTTCTGGAACAAAACGAGATGAACGGCCCAACCTTTAAAATAGAACACGACCCGAGGG
>CAVGTH010000014.1:15023-15569 GCA_963632045.1 Roseburia faecis
CCCGAGGGTGACCAAGGTCGGACGTTTTATCCGCAGGACAAGCATTGATGAACTTCCGCAGCTGGTTAATATCCTTGCAGGTTCGATGAGCGTGGTCGGCCCCAGACCCCCTTTGGGGACAGAAGTCATGCAGTATGACGACTACGCGATGCGCAGACTTTCCGTCAAGCCGGGACTGACCTGCTACTGGCAGTGCAGCGGCCGGAGCAATATTGATTTTGACGAGTGGATGTACCTTGACAACAAATACATTGACGACCGCGGCCTGTGGACCGATATTAAAATGGTATTTCGCACCATCCCGGCCGTATTAAAGGGAGAGGGATCCTGCTGAGCGGCACCGAAAATACTTGGGGGAGTAACACAGTAATGGAAAAGAAAAATCTGTTGATTTACGCGCATTATTACATACCGGACACGGCCTCAACCGGCCAGATTTTAAGAGAACTGTCGGAGGGGCTTTCCGACCGTTTTTACGTGACGGTCATTTGCGTTGTGCCAAGCTATCTTGGCACCATTGAGGAAAAATATAAAACAAAAAAATAT
>CAVGTH010000014.1:15579-24576 GCA_963632045.1 Roseburia faecis
AAAAAATATTATTTTGAGGACATTAACGGCGTTCGCGTACTTCGTATCCGGGTGCCGGAATTTGATAAATCCAACAAAAAAAGCCGTATCAAAAACATTGTTTCCTACTTCTTCGGCGCAATCGGCGCGACCTTTCGGGTAGGAAGAATGGACTATGTTTACGCGATCTCGCAACCGCCTGTCCTCGGCGGTTTGCTTGGTGTATGCGGAAAATGGCTGAAACACGCCAAGTACATTTATAACATCCAGGACTTTAATCCGGAACAGATCATGGCGGTCGGATACGTGAAAAACTCCATGATTTTAAAGGGCATGATGCTGCTTGATAAATTCAGCTGCAAGCATGCGGATAAGGTCATTGTGGTGGGGCGCGACATGGTGCAGACACTTGAAAACCGATTCGCGAAAAAGCGCGTCCCTGCACATGCATGGATCAATAACTGGATCGATGAAAAAGAAATCTATCCGCTGCCGCCCGATCACAAAAAAGTGCTGGCCTTTAAGGAGCGGTACGGCCTCACCGACGCCTTTGTCATCATGTATTCCGGAAACATCGGTCTCTATTACGACCTGGAAAACCTGATCCGTGTGATTGAAAAAATTCCGCAGTCCTTAAAAACGCCGGACGGAAGGCGCGTTGTGTTCGCCTTTGTCGGCGCCGGCTCTGTTTTGGATAAACTGCTGGAATACAAAAACGCGCATCACCTTGATCACGTCGTATTTATCCCTTATCAGGATAAAGCGGATCTGATTTATTCGTTAAATGCCGGCGATGTCCACTGGTGCGTGAACGCAAAGGGCATCAAGGGCGTCAGTGTTCCTTCCAAATGCTACGGCATTATGAGCGCCGGGAAACCGATCCTCGGCGTTTTGGAAGAAGGCTCCGAGGCGCGCTGCCTCATTGAGGACACCGGGTGCGGCCGCTGCTGCACACCGGGCGATTATGCCGCAGTAGAGCGGCAAATTCTTTGGTTTGCGGATCACGCCGCGGATGACACCCTTTCTCAGATGGGTGAGCGCGGACGCAGTTACCTTGTCGGTCATCTGACAAAAGACGTTTCTGTCCGCCGCTACGCGGAAGAAATTCTTTCTACCTGATAAAACAGCGGCTTCATTGCCGCGCATTCTGACACAGCAAAGGCAGGAATCCGGCTCCCCAAAATCAGAGTTTTGATTCCCCGGCTGAGACAGTGAATTTGGACTAAAGGAATGATACGATTGGCAAAAACGCTCTCCTGTACAGAAACCGAGTCGGCCGCGCTGGCACTTTTGGCGGCCGCTTTCGGCAATACCGAAAGTCACGTTTTATCACCGGAAACGGTGGACTGGTATGCCGTCTTTGAAGAACTAAAATCGCAGACCATGGCCGGGGTTGCCTCGGATGTGCTCTCTGCGTACAGGGATTTCATTCCGCAGGAACTCTATCAAAGCTGGGTTCTCTACACCGCTCTGGTTGCAAAGGGCAGCTGCCGCATTTTATCCGCGCAGGAATCGTTGTTTTCTCATTTCACCAAAGCACATCTTCCTGCCGTAATCATGAAAGGCTCTGCCGCTGCGCGCTATTATCCAAACCCACTTCTGCGCAACTGCGGAGATATCGACTTTTTGGTATGTCAAAAGGACTTTGACCGCGCACATTCCTTGCTGAAAGAGAGCGGTTACACCCTCGCTTTTCCGGAGGATCACACCGACTATCATCTCACGTTTGTCAAAGACCGCATTTTCTATGAACTGCACCGGGAACCGGCCGGTATCGCACAAAATCCGTACGGCGATATCCTGCGCCATCGTTTTCGCGATGCAGCCGCCAAGGCAGAATCCGCCGCCATTGACCGATACACCTTTTTGCAGCTGCCGCAGCTGGAAAACGGACTTGTCCTTCTTTTGCACATCGCAAAGCACCTAGACGGCGGTCTCGGACTGCGCCAGCTTTGCGACTGGATGGCATTTGTGAAGGCAGAACTGACCGACGAGATCTACAAAACGGAGTTTTTGCCGATTCTTCGGGAAACCGGGCTTGAAACACTGGCTTGCACGGCGGCAAAAGCCTGCTGCCTCTACCTTGGTCTTACCGGCATCACCTGGTGTCTTGACGCCGACGATGAAACCTGCGCAGCGCTGATGCGTTTTATTTTAAACAACGGAAACTTCGGGAAAAAGGACGCCAGTTCCAACCGTGCAGGCGCCGTCCTCGGCAAAACGCAGGACGCCCACCGGCCGTTTTTGATTCGCGCCTTCTCGCATCTTCAGGAGCTTGGCATGACCTACTGGGAACCGGCGAAGAAGTATCCGCCCCTTCGCTGCGTGGCCTGGGGCTATGTTCCCGTCCGTTATCTCGGCCGTATGCTGACCGGGAAACGAAATTTTAAGGACACCCGCCGGCTGATCTTTGCCATCGCAAACGATAAAAGCTTAAAAGAAAAACTCGCAGTTTTCACACTGCCGAAAAAGGAGATAAAAAGATGAAAAAAGCGTTAATCACAGGAATCACAGGCCAGGACGGTTCTTATCTTGCAGAGTTTCTGCTGGAAAAGGGCTATGAAGTGCACGGCATTGTCCGCCGCGCCTCCATTTCCAACACCGCAAGAATCGATCACTTATTGGAAAAGAACGCCATTACCCTGCATGACGGAGACCTTTCCGACTCTTCCTCTTTGATTCGCATTATCGGCGAGGTAAAGCCGGACGAAATCTATAATCTTGCCGCGCAGAGCCACGTACAGGTCAGCTTTGACGTGCCGGAATATTCCGGAGACGTGGACGCAATCGGCGTTCTCCGTGTATTGGAGGCAGTGCGGATTTTGGGTCTTACCAAGACCTGTAAAATTTATCAGGCGTCCACCTCAGAACTTTACGGCAAGGTTGAAGAGGTTCCGCAAAACGAGTCGACGCCGTTTCACCCTTACAGCCCCTACGCCGTTGCCAAGCAATACGGTTTTTGGATTACCAAAGAATACCGGGAGGCCTATGGCATGTTTGCGGTAAACGGCATCTTGTTCAACCACGAGTCCGAACGCCGCGGCGAAAACTTTGTCACAAGAAAGATCACGCTGGCTGCCGGCAGAATCGCATGCGGCCTGCAGGATAAGCTGCAGCTCGGAAACCTGGATTCCCTGCGCGACTGGGGCTACGCCAAGGACTATGTGGAATGCATGTGGATGATTTTGCAGCATGACACACCGGAGGATTTTGTCATCGCCACCGGCGAGCAGCACACCGTCCGCGATTTTACCCAAAAGGCATTTGCCGCCTGCGGCATCAACCTTCGGTTTGAAGGAGAAGGCCTTTTGGAAAAAGGCATCGATACCGAGACCGGCAAGGTTCTGGTCGAGGTCAATGAAGCATGGTTCCGCCCCACCGATGTTGACAATCTTTGGGGCGATCCCACCAAGGCCAAAACGGTTTTGGGCTGGAATCCGCAAAAGACCAGCTATGAAGAACTGGTAAAAATCATGGCAACCCACGATCTGGCGCTGGCAAAACGCGAGGCTGCCGCAAGAGGAATTTCACGATAGCGTTGAAAGAGGGGTTTTAAAATGATGGATCAAAACGGAAAAATTTATGTTGCCGGTCATAAGGGCATGGTCGGCTCGGCTATTGTCCGCGCTTTAAAAAAGAACGGATATACCAATATCGTCACCCGCTCCCACGGGGAGCTTGACCTGACCCGCCAGGATCAGGTGGAGCGCTTTTTTGATGAGGAGGCGCCGGACTACGTATTTCTGGCCGCTGCGAAGGTCGGCGGCATTATCGCCAACAGCCGGCACCTGGCAGATTTTATGTACGAAAACATGATCTTAGAGATGAATGTCATTCATGAGGCGTGGAAGCATAACTGCAAAAAGCTGATGTTTTTGGGTTCTTCCTGCATCTACCCGAAAATGGCACCGCAGCCGATGCCGGAAAGCTGCCTGCTCACCAGTTCGCTAGAGCAGACCAACGAAGCGTACGCGCTTGCAAAGATTTCCGGGCTGAAATACTGCGAGTATTTAAACCGTCAGTACGGCACGGATTATATCAGTGTCATGCCGACGAACCTTTACGGCCCCAACGACAACTACCACCCGGAGCACTCTCACGTTCTTCCGGCACTGATCCGCCGTTTTCATGAGGCAAAGGAAAGCGGCGCCAAAAGCGTGACCTGCTGGGGAACCGGCACACCGCTGCGGGAATTTTTGTACGTGGACGATCTGGCGGACGCCTGCGTCTACCTGATGAATACGTATAGCGGCAACGAGACGGTCAACCTCGGAACCGGCAAAGAACTGACGATTAAGGAACTGACTGAACTGGTTGCGAAGGTTGTTGGCTACACAGGTGAAATTTTGTGGGATCCGAGCAAGCCGGACGGCACACCCCGAA
This sequence comes from Roseburia faecis, assembly GCA_963632045.1. Classification (GTDB taxonomy): domain Bacteria; phylum Bacillota; class Clostridia; order Monoglobales; family Monoglobaceae; genus Ructibacterium. The sequence goes on from CAVGTH010000014.1 coordinate 19,942, forward strand.
AACTGCTGGACGTTTCCAAGCTGGAACGTCTCGGCTGGAAGTACAAAACGGAACTGGAGGACGGAATCCGGCTTTCTTATGAGGACTTTTTAAATAATCCGATGAGGGCAGAACGATGAATATTATTCTTCTATCCGGCGGCAGCGGAAAGCGTCTGTGGCCGCTTTCCAACGATATCCGCTCCAAGCAGTTTGTCAAGATGTTCCAAAACAACCGCGGCGAGTACGAATCCATGGTTCAGCGCGTATACCGCCAGATCAAACAGGTCGACCCGGATGCAACCATCACCATCGCCACCAGCAAAAAACAGGTCAGCACCATTCACCACCAGCTGGGGGACAAGGTTTCGGTCTGCGTAGAGCCGGCAAGACGGGACACGTTTCCGGCAATTGCCCTGGCAGCCGCCTATTTGTGCAGCGAAAAACACGTGGACGAAAAGGAATGCGTCCTGGTTATGCCGGTGGATCCTTATGTGGACGAGGGCTACTTCCGCTCTCTGGCGGAGCTTTTTAAACTGGCACAGGAGGGGACTTACCATCTAAACCTGATGGGTGTCGAGCCAACCTATCCGAGTGAAAAATACGGCTATATTATTCCAAAGACCAAGGATCATGTATCCGAGGTTGCCTCTTTTAAAGAAAAGCCCGACGCCAAGACGGCCGAGGATTATATCCGTCAGGGCGCGCTCTGGAACTGCGGCGTGTTCGCCTTTCAGCTTGGCTATCTGCTAAACATCGCGCATCGGTACCTGTCGTTTGAGAGTTACCGGGATATCTACGAAAATTACAGCAAGCTGGAAAAGATTTCGTTTGACTATGCCGTGGTGGAAAAAGAAAGCAGCATCGGCTGTCTCCGCTACGCCGGCGAATGGAAGGATGTCGGCTCCTGGAACATTTTTTCTGAGGTTATGAGCGAAAAGGCAATCGGCGACGTCCGGTTAAATTCGGTCTGCCAAAACACAAACGTTATTAATGAACTCGACATCCCCGTTCTTTGTATGGGCTTAAAGGATATGATTGTTGCCGCAAGCAGCGACGGGATTTTGATTTCCGATAAAGAGCAAAGCAGCTATATCAAACCCTTTGTCGATGCCATGAACAACGAGGCACGCTTTGCGGAAAAATCCTGGGGCAGCTATAAGGTGATGGATATCGAGGATCAGTCCCTGGTCATTAAGGTGACCCTGATGCCCGGCCATCGAATGCACTACCATAGTCACACCCACCGTGACGAAATCTGGAATGTGGTCTCCGGCAGCGGCAAAGCGATTCTTGACGGGCAGGAGCGCAGCTTAAAGCCCGGCGATGTGGTTCGCATGCCGGCCGGCTGCAAGCATACTGCCATCGCTGACACGGAGCTTACCATGATTGAGGTGCAGCTTGGCAGCGATATCCGCGCCGAAGATAAAGAAAAGTTTGAACTATGAACTGACGCGAAGGCTTTTGAAAGAAAGGGATGTCAAAATGAATCACGAACTGAAAATTGCGGTGGCGGGAACCGGTTACGTCGGCTTATCGATCGCAACCCTCCTCTCCCAGAATCACACTGTCACTGCCGTGGACATTATCCCGGAGAAGGTGGAACAGATTAACCGCCGCATCTCTCCGATTCGGGACGAATACATCGAAAAATACTTTGCGGAAAAGGAACTAAAGCTGACGGCAACCCTGGACGCCAAAGCCGCATATTCCGACGCCGACTTTGTGGTGATTGCTGCGCCGACCAATTATGACAGCGTCAAAAATTTCTTTGATACCTCTGCGGTAGAAACTGTCATTGATTTGGTCATACAGTCCAATCCGGATGCCATCATGGTCATTAAATCCACCATTCCGGTGGGATATACAGAAAGCATCCGCAAAAAGACCGGCAGCCGCAACATCTTGTTCAGCCCGGAATTTTTGCGTGAAAGCAAGGCACTTTATGACAACCTCTATCCCAGCCGCATCATTGTCGGCACGGATATGCAGGACGAACGCCTTGCCGCCGCGGCAAAGCAGTTTGCCGCACTGTTGCAGGAAGGCGCCATTAAAGAAAATATTGATACCCTGTATATGGGCTACACCGAGGCGGAGGCCGTTAAATTATTTGCCAACACCTACCTTGCGCTACGCGTCAGCTATTTTAATGAACTGGACACCTACGCCGAAATGAAAGGGCTTGACACCCGGCAAATTATTAACGGCGTATGCCTGGATCCGAGAATCGGCAGCCATTATAACAACCCAAGCTTTGGCTACGGCGGCTATTGCCTGCCGAAAGACACCAAGCAGCTTTTGGCAAATTACGCCGATGTGCCGGAAAACATCATTGAGGCAATCGTGGAATCCAACCGAACCAGAAAAGACTTTATTGCCGACCGCGTTTTAAGTATGGCAGGCTATTACGACTATAACCAAAACGGCGAATTTTCCAAAGAAGGAGAGAAAAGCTGCACGATCGGCGTTTATCGGCTTACCATGAAGTCCAATTCCGACAATTTCCGCCAGAGCAGTATCCAGGGCGTCATGAAACGGATCAAAGCCAAGGGCGCGACCGTGATTGTTTACGAGCCGTCACTGGAGGACGGCAGCACCTTTTTCGGAAGCCGGATTGTCAACGATATTGACACGTTCAAATCCTCCTGCGATGCGATCATTGCCAACCGCTATGACAGCATTTTGGATGATGTAAGCGATAAGGTGTATACCAGAGATTTATTCCGAAGGGATTAGGGATTATGAAGTGTAACTGGCTAAAACCGCTCTTAACCTGCATGGGCGTCAAATATGGAAAAAACGTTTCGTTTCACGGAGTACCTGTCATCTTTAACAAAAGAGGCGCAGCCCTTAGTCTGGGCGACCGCGTCACGGTAAAAAGCAGCTTTTTGAGCAATCTTGTGGGCCTGTACCAGCGAACCATTATTGTGACCCGGACGCCGGACGCCGAAATCAAGATCGGAAACGGCGTTGGAATTTCCGGCGCAACCATCTATGCGCGAAAATCGATTACCATTGGCGACAACACCCTAATTGGCGGCAATGTGAAAATTCTGGATAACGATTTTCATCCGCTGGAAATCGAGGCACGCAACGCCGATATCAAAGAAAAAATTCAGGCAAAGCCGATTATGATCGGCAAGAATTGCTTTATCGGCTGCAACGCCATCATCCTGAAAGGGACGGAGTTAAAAGACGGATGCATTGTCGGCGCCGGTGCCGTAGTCAGCGGAAAATTTGAAGAAAACAGCGTCATTGCCGGCAACCCGGCAAAGGTGATAAAAAAGGTGGAAGAAAAATAAATAGCACAAATCGGTTGTATGTTATGTGTGATGCGTTGTGCACAGAAATGGAGAGCCTAGAATGGTTGATTTAACAGTGGTTATACTGACAAAAAATGAGGAAAAAAACCTTAGAAAATGCATAGAATCGTTTCGTGGTATTGTAAAAAGATTTGTAATTGTAGACAGTTTTAGCACGGATAGTACAGAAGCGTTGTGCATGGAACTGGACAGGGAACTCCGAAAAATCAACTCACGCTTAGATTTTTATCAAAATAAATGGATTTCCTATGCAGGTCAACTAAACTGGGGACTCCAAAATACTGGTATTGATACTGAGTGGTCAATGCGCATGGATGCCGACGAAGAAATCACGGAAGATTTAGCAATAGAAATCAACGAAAAACTCCCTAAAATCAAAGCGCCTGTAAACGGAATTATCCTGCGGCGCAGGGTCTACTTCATGGGGCGCTGGATTAAACACGGCGGAAGATATCCTGAATTATTGCTGCGTATTTTTCGCACCGGAAAAGCCTCCTGTGAAATGAAACTTATGGATGAACACATGATTTTATCGGAGGGATCAACTGTTGAATTCAAACACGATTTGATTGACAACAACCAGAAAAATTTAGAATGGTGGATAGCAAAACATAACTGGTATAGCAATCGAGAAGTGCTGGATCGGCAAATGACACTTGAAAATGAAATGGACAAAAGTCTGGAGCAAGACGGCACATCCTCCGGGCAGGCCAAGATGAAGCGCATCGTAAAAAACGGCGGTTACTATAAACTACCAAAGTTCTTCCGGGCACGCTTATATTATATTTATCGCTATTATATTAAACTAGGTTTTCTCGATGGCCCGGAAGGGAAAATATTTCACTTCCTGCAAGCATACTGGTACCGTTTTTTGGTCGATGCCAAAATGTATGAATGTGAAAAAAAAGGCACTACGATGACCCCGCAGGGGGATTTAAAGGCATAAGGAGAGAAAATGAGAAGGCTATTGGTTTTATTAAAAAATATATTTTCATTACCAAAACGGTTGAAAAATCATATTTCCCTTTTTTGTATACTCCAAGAGGCAACGGTTGACAAAACCGCAGCAATTTGTACTGGCGTACGTTTTTATAGAGGAAAGTTAGGTCGCTACTCTTATATTGGTAACAATAGCTTTGTGTGCGATACCGACATCGGGAACTTTACATCCATCTCAACCGATTGCTATATAGGTGGAACCACCCATCCAACGGACTGGGTTTCGACCTCACCTGTTTTTCACAGGTGGGAAAATATCATGAAAAAGAACTTTTCCAGACATGATTTTGAAATTTTTAAAACAGGTTCGAGCCCACATTCTCCCGAGTAACGCA
>CAVGTH010000015.1:0-5895 GCA_963632045.1 Roseburia faecis
AGGGTGACGGTGGGTTTTCGCATACTTTATTTTTCATATGCTACTTTACACTACCAAAACTTCTGTTTTAATCTATTCATGATCTGTCCGCTTTACGCATAAAATAATCAAAGAAAACCGGCTCAGGCACATCAGGCCTCACTCCTGTGTGCCTATCGGCAAAAAAGGAGTGACACGCGATGCATCATAAGCCGGACAGACGCAGCAGGGCGGATGCGGACAGTCCATCGGCGCCGTCTCTGCGTGAAAAAATTGCGGATTCGATCGATATTTCCAAAGAAGTCATCTTAGACACCGTTCTGCTCACCATGATCGGCGAACGGGAGATGACGGTTGAAAACTACAAAAGCATCATCACCTATACCGACACCAAAATCAAAATCAAGGCAAAGCCGTACCCGGTCGAGATCATCGGGACGGGGCTGGAAATCCGCAGCCTCACACGCGAGCTTTTATATATCACCGGCAGAATCCGCAGTTTTTCGTATTTGGCGGACGGCTGATCCGGCCGCGGAAAATAAGGGGGATTTGTCATGCAATGGACGCAACTGTTTGACTGCCTTGGCGGATATGTACATATCCGTGCCGAGGGCATTTTTTTGGAACGCTTTTTAAATATCTGTATGCGCCGCGACCTTGATATCCGAAACGTCAGGCGCTGCGGCGCAGAGCGGCTGACCGCCGACATGAGCAAAGATTCCTTTTTAAAAATCCGCCCGGTCTGCCGCCGCACCAAAACCCGGATCACGGTGCTTACCAAAAAGGGACTGCCGTTTTTTCTGCACCGCTACCGCCGCCGCCGCGCCGCGCTGATCGGCCTTTTCGCCGCGCTGGCGCTGCTTTGGTATTGCTCCGGCCACATCATGGGCATCAAGGTGTTCGGCAACAGCCGCATCCCCACCGACGAAATTTTAACCCACCTGGCCGCATCGGGCGTGTCGCTCGGAAAGTCGGCGCGGCACATCGATTCGTCCCGCATCCGAAACCGCCTGATGCGCGACATCGACGACCTGGCGTGGGTCGGCATCAACGTCAGCGGATCACGGGTTTATGTCGAGATTGTGGAGCGGCTGCAAAAAGAAAAAGGGATTTCGATGGATCAGCCCTGCAACCTGACGGCGGCCAAGGACGGCGAAATCGAACTTGTCACCGCGCGGAACGGCCAGACCATGGTAAAACCCGGCAGCGGCGTCTGCGCCGGTGACGTGCTGGTCAGCGGCGTTATGGACAACGCCGCGACAGGCATCCGCACGGTGCACGCCTACGGCGAGGTCTTTGCAAAAACGCGCTATACCGCCAAAAAGGAATATCCCCTAACGTACGAAGAGGCGGCAGACACCGGCGCCAAAAAGACGCGCTATACCTTAAAAATTTTAAACCGAGAGATTCCGCTTTATTTCAAAAACACGCCGCCGTATGAGAACTATCGCCTTGACGAGAGCGAGACGGAATACCGTCTGCCGATCGAATCGTCGCCGTCTTTGTGGATCAAAAAGCAGTGCTATGCCGATCAGAAAATCGTCTCAAAAAGCCGCACCGCGGCCGAGGCGGTCGCCGCCGCCCGTGAGGAACTGTCCAAAGAACTGCGCGAGGGCATCCCGGACAACGCGGAAATTTTAACGGAAGAGCCGGAATCCTCACTGACCGAGCGCGGCACCGTCGCGGTGACGCTGACCCTTGTCTGCCGGGAAAACATCGCCGTCGAGACGCCGATTGAGGGGATTGACGGCATGACCGCGCCGGATAAGGCAAACGCCGAAACGGGCGCGGCGGAATAAAATTTTTCTGCCAGGCAGAGAACACGCGTATTTTAAAAGAAAAACTGTCGCATTTGGCATTGACAAAAAGCGATTGGTAGATTATGATAAAAGCAGTAAAATTCAAAAGAAAATTTGAGGTAGCAGCATGGAACGATTGATCGAAGTGGAAAAGATGGAGCATTTAATCAACCTGTTCGGCAGCTTTGACGAAAACGTCAAGCTGATCGAAAAGGAACTGGATGTTGCCATCATCAACCGCGGCTCGGAAATTAAAGTCGCAGGCGAGCCGGACGGCGTTGACCGCGCACTCAGCGCCATACAGAATCTGCTTGCCATCGTCGCACGCGGTGACAGCATCGGCGAACAGGAGGTGCGCTATGTCCTCTCCCAGATTGAGGCCGGCAACGCCGAACAGCTGGAAGAACTCGGCAAAGACGTGATCTGTATCAGCACGCGCGGCGTCCCGATTAAGGCAAAGACCTTAGGGCAAAAGCAGTACGTCAATTCGATGAAGGACAGCACCATTGTCTTTGGCATCGGCCCTGCCGGCACGGGCAAGACCTATCTTGCGGTTGCGGCGGCGGTCGCAGCATTTAAAAGCAAAGAAATCGACCGCATTATCCTGACCCGTCCGGCGATCGAGGCCGGCGAGAGCCTTGGTTTTCTGCCCGGCGATATGCAGGAAAAGGTTGACCCCTACCTCCGTCCGCTCTATGACGCCTTGGGCGAGATGATGGGGTATGAGGTCTTTCATAAAAACTTAGAGCGCGGCATGATTGAGGTTGCGCCCCTTGCCTACATGCGCGGACGGACGCTGGATAACGCCTTTATTATCTTAGACGAGGCGCAGAACACCACGCCGGAGCAGATGAAGATGTTTTTGACCCGTATGGGCTTTTCGTCCCGGATCGTGGTGACCGGCGACGTGACGCAGATCGACCTTCCCAGGGACAAAAAGTCCGGGCTGCGCGACGCCGAAATCGTGCTGAAAAACGTGGAGGGCATCGCGTTTAACTATCTGGACGAGCGCGACGTGGTACGGCATCCGATGGTGCAGCGCATCGTCAAGGCGTATGAGCGCAAAGAAACCGAACGGGAACGCGCCGCCGCAAAAGCCAAGCAAAAACGGGGGGATCGGGGATGAAAATCAGCTTTTTAAATCAGCAGGACAAGTTCCCGGTCACCAAAAAGCTGCGCACCCTGATGGAGACGGCGGCGAAAACCAGCCTTCGCTATATGCAGTTTCGCACCGATGTGGAGATCAGCGTCATGCTGACCGACAACGAGGGCATCCGCGCACTCAACGCCATGCACCGCGGCATCGACCGCGCGACCGACGTCCTCTCCTTTCCGATGTACGAATATGACGAGGACGGCGCAATCATTGAAGAATACGCCGAGTACGGCGACGAGGGCGACCTCTGCCTCGGGGACATCGTGATCTCGCTGGAGCGTGCCGCCGCGCAGGCCGAGGAATACGGGCACAGCTTTGAACGTGAAGTCGGCTTTTTGACGGTGCACTCGATGCTGCATCTTCTCGGCTACGACCACATGACCGAAGAGGACGAGGCCGAAATGTTTGGCTATCAAACCAAAATTTTAGAAGAAATGGGGCTGACCCGATGAGGCGGCTGTGCGGATTTTCGGACGCGTGGCGCGGCATTTTGCACTGCTTAAAAGGGCGCAACTTCCGCATTCACATTGCCGCCGCCGTGACGGTGCTGCTCTTTGCTTTCCGTTACGGTTTAGAGCGGACGCAGTATCCTGTGCTGATTCTTGTGATCGCGCAGGTACTGTCGCTGGAGGCGGTCAACACGGCGCTGGAAGCGCTTTGCGACTACGCCTGCCGCGGCGTGCGGCACCCGAAAATCCGTATCGCAAAGGACGTTGCCGCCGGCGCGGTGCTGCTCTCTGCCATCGGCGCAGTCGGCTGCGCCTGCTTTTTCTTTTCTGATGCGGAAAAGTGGCGCGCCCTGCTTTCTTTCATCCAAACAAGAGATATTGTTGTGCTGCTATGCTATGTGCTGCTTTGCGCCGCATGGATACTGCTGCCAAAATTTGACATACCACCAAGGAACAATGAGAAGGAGAATCAATGATGAAATCCGGATTTATCGCTATTTGCGGACGCCCCAACGCGGGCAAGTCCACACTGCTGAACCGTATTGTAGGAGAAAAGGTCGCGATTGTTTCCAACAAGCCGCAGACGACCAGAACCAAAATCCTCGGCGTGTATACCGAGGACGATTTGCAGGCGGTGCTGATCGACACGCCCGGCATTCACAAACCGCACAATAAGCTGGGCAAGCGGATGGAAAAGTACATCGCCGCCGCAACCGAAGAGATTGACGCCTTGATTTATGTGGTTGACTGCCACATTAAAGATGAGGATTTAGAGGCGGAGCGCGTCGCCCTTTCCGGGCTGAAAACCGCCAAAGTTCCCGTGATTTTAGCGGTCAATAAGATTGACACCGTCGAGCGGCTAAAGCTGCTGCCGATTCTGGACAAGATACAGACGATCTATTCCTTTTCTTCCATCGTGCCGATCTCGGCCGAAAAGGGTGAAAATATTGACGCTCTGATGGAGAGCATCAAGGGCTATCTGCCCGAGGGGCCGAAGTTCTTTCCCGATGACGTCATCACCGACCAGCCGGAGCGGCAGATTGTGTCGGAATTTATCCGCGAAAAGGCGCTGCGGCTGCTCAACCGCGAGGTGCCGCACGGCATCGCGGTAGAAATCGAAAAAATGAAGCAAAAAGAGAACGGCACCTATGAAATTCTGGCCGCCATCTACTGCGAAAAGCAGAGCCACAAGGGGATTATCATCGGCAAGGGCGGCGAAAAACTCAAGCAGATCGGCTCGCTCTCGCGGCGCGATATTGAGCGGTTTTTGGGCGCCAAAGTCTATCTGGAACTTTGGGTGCGCGTCAAGGAGGACTGGCGCAACCGCGAAAACTTTATCACCGACATCGGCTTTGAATAAAAAAAGAAACGAAATTTTTCGCCGATATTCCGCCGTTTTCGGCAAGATATTGCAACATTGCCGCTGCGGCTTGGAAAGCGGAATATGGGCTTTGGGCAATTAATGAAAGCAATATCTTGCTGAAAACCCGCCGATCAAAACTGGAAAACATTGATAAGACCGTCGCAGTATAAAGGTTTTTCCGTATCATATACTAAAGACAATATCTTTAGTAAGGAGAGACCTGCCATGCGCTATGACATCGAAGATTCCTGGAAAAAGTTTCAAACGACCGGCAAGGTCGCAGATTATTTGCAGTACCGCGGCGCAGTTTCGGCCAAAGATTCTGCAAAGCATCCGCCGCAGGACGAACCGGATTACGGAAAATACGGCCAAAACGGCAAAAATACGACCGGTTCATTCCGATAAATACGGCAGATTCGATTGGAAATACAACAGATTCCATGAAAAAAAGGGAGGGGAGCGTCTTTGGGGATTGTGGAAATGACGGGCATCATCACCCGTGAAGTCAAATACGGAGACAGCTCCCGCATCCTGACGGTGATTACCAAAGAGGGCGGCCGCATCTCGGTACTGGCCGGCGGCGTCCGTGCCGGGCGCAGCGGTATGCTGGCGGCGACCCAGCTTTTTTGTTACGCAAAGTTCACCCTGTTTCTGGGGCGCAGCAAGAGCCTTTATAAGCTTAACGCCGCGGAGGTGATCGAGACCTTTCGCGGTCTTAAAATGTCGCTGGAGGACATGGCGTATGCCTCCTACCTCTGCGACATCACCAACGCCACCGTCCAGGAAAACCATCCCGACCCGGAGCAGCTTTCGCTGCTTTTAAACGCCCTGTATCTGCTTGAACACAACAAAAAGCCGCGCGAGCAGGTCAAAGCCGCCTATGAGTTTCGCAGCCTTTCGCTGCAAGGGCTTCTTCCGCCGCTATCCGCTTGCAGCGCGTGCGGCGCGCCGGAGCCGGTCGTGTTTGTGCCAAGTGCCGGCGCAGCGTACTGCGCATCGTGCAAGGCCTTGCATAGCGGTGAGGGAATCGCGTGCGGCAAGGCGATTTTACAGGCGATCTCTTACATAGCCGGCGCGGAGGACAAGCATGTTTTTTCGTTCACGCTGCCGCCGTCCTCGCTCCGCTACCTGAGCGCCCTTGGGGAATAC
>CAVGTH010000015.1:5905-15962 GCA_963632045.1 Roseburia faecis
TTATTTTTAGAAAAGCACTTAAAAACCCTGGACTATTTAAACGACATCCGGGCTTTGGAGGAAGAAAACCATGCACAAAAACCGGGAAATTGAGGAATTTTTGCTCTCGCACGGCGCCGGTCAGGTCGGCTTTTGCCGCATCGAGCCGGATTCTTCTTCGTTTCAGCTCTCTTACGCCATTTCGTATACCGTGCCGCTCTCGGACGCCATTGTCGATCAGATTGACGGCGCGCCGACCCATACATACTTTCACCATTACCGCGCGGTCAACGCCCTAATCGATCAATTGTCGCTCCGCTGCGGCCGGCTTTTGGCAAAGGAAGGGTACCGCTATGTGCCGATTCCGGCGTCACAGTCCGTCAACGGCTTGCAGGGCATCTTTTCGCACAAGCTGGCCGCCGTCCGCGCCGGGCTTGGCGCCGTCGGAAAGAGCGGCCTGTTTTTGTCAACCCAAAACGGCCCCAGGGTGCGGCTCGGCACTATTTTGACTGATTATCCGGCGGCAGAGGATTTTAAAACGCCGGCCTGTCCCTGCGGCAGCTGCCGTCTTTGTGCCGCGGCCTGTCCGGCCATGGCAATCACGGGTAAGCTATGGCGCAGCGGCGACGATCGGGATGTCATTTTAGACGCCAAGGCGTGCAGCGACTACATGAAACGGGAATTTCAGCGCATCGGCCGCGGCTCGGTCTGCGGTATTTGTATGCGCGTCTGTCCGAAAGGGCAGCAGACCAGCCCAAATTCCGATAGGGATTGACCCGGCAGGGGCTAAGTCAGAAAATTTGTATCACATAAGAGAACAGGAGGATTCGCATTGAGCGCAAGTACCAAAGAAGAAAACGGAAAATACGTACAGGATTCTTACACCGAGCAGCTGCAAATCTTAAATTTATCCAGCATCAACGGCTATAACCGCCTGTTCGGCGGTCAGCTGCTGGAGTGGATTGACGTGGTGGCTGCCATTGTTGCAAGGCGGCATTCCGGAAAGAATGTCACCACGGCCGCCATTGACAGTCTGCAATTTAAAGGGCCGGCCTACGCCAACGACACCGTCCTGCTGACGGGAACGCTGACCCACGTGGGGACGACCTCGATGGAGGTCTGCGTCAAAACCTATGTCGAGAGCCTGGACGGCGCACATCGGCTGATTAACACCGCCTATATCGTGATGGTCGCCTTAGACGAAAATGAACACCCGACCAAGGTGCCGCGGCTGATCCCCGTCACCAGAGAGGAACGCGAGGAATGGGAGGCCGGCGAACGCCGCCAGGAACTTCGCAAGCAGCGCCGCAAAGAAGGATTTTAAAAAGGACGGGGAAACCCGTCCTTTCTTTATTTTAGCTGGGAGATGGCGTCCTTTATCGTCTTTTCCAGCGCCTCGTTGCCGTACTTGTCTACCTCAGACTTATTCTTTTCGCCGTGGGTCAGGCAGCCGGCGCCGCCGATACAGCCGCCCACACAGGCCATGCCCTCAATAAAGTTCCCGTCCAGCAGATTCTTGCTCTTTTTAAGCAGCGCGGTGCGGCATGCCTCAATTCCGTCACACGCCACCGCCTTTAGCGCAAAGTCCTCCGCGCCGTGCTCGATAAGCCCTTGCTTTACCGCATCAGAAAGTCCGCCGCTTCGCGCAAAGATTCTGCCAAAGTAGGACGCGTTATCCAGCACGTCCTCCTCAAGCGCGGTGATATCGATATCCCGGCTGTCAAAGAGCGCCTGCAATTCCTCAAAGGTGAGACAGGCGTCCACATAGGGGCGCACCTCTTCCTTTTGTACCTCCATCTTCTTGGCGGTACACGGCCCGATAAAGACAATTTTAACGTTCTCGTCACGCTCTTTGATATACTTTGCAAGCGTTGCCATCGGGGACAGGTTATGCGAGATCATCGGCACCAAATCCGGGAAGTTTTTATGCACATAGTCCACAAACGCCGGGCAGCACGAGCTGGTTAAAAATCCCTTTTCGGTCAGTTCCTTCGATTCTGCATACGCCACCATGTCGGCGCCGAGCGCGGCCTCGATCACGGTATAAAAGCCAAGTTCTTTCAGCCCTCTTATCACCTGACCCAGCTTTGCATAGGTAAACTGGCTGGAAATCGATGGCGCAACCAGGGCGTATACCTTATACTTTTGGTTGTTTTGGCTCTTTTTGATAAAGTCGACGCAGTCTAAGATAAACGACTTGTCGGTCAGCGCCCCGAACGGACACTGGTACACACAGGCGCCGCAGGCGATACACTTGTCATTGTCAATGGTCGCCGCCATGGTCTCGTTCATTGAGATCGCCTTGATTTTGCATGCGTTCTGACAGGGGCGCTTGCGGTTGACAATCGCCGTAAACGGACAGACCCTGGCACAGGCGCCGCAGCCCACGCACTTGGACTTGTCGATGTGCGCCACATGGTGGTGATCAAACGAGATCGCGCCGCGGCGGCAGACGTCCTCGCAGCGGTGGGCAAGGCAGCCGCGGCATGCGTTGGTGACCTCATAGCCGCCCATCGGACACTCGTCGCACGCGATATCGATCACCTCAATCACGTTGGGGTTTTCCTGGTCGCCGCCCATGGCAAGCCGCACGCGCTCGGCCAAAATGGCGCGCTCTTTATACACGCAGCAGCGCATGGTCGGGGTATTGCCCGGCACGATTTCCTTGGGAATATTCAGCACGTTTTCCAGCAGCGTGTCCGCCCAGGCATGCCGTGCCACTTCGCGCAGCACCTTATATTTTAAATGCTGCACCTTGGTATCAAATTTTCGCATTTTTTAACCCTTCTCCCTTAGACACACGGGAATCAAGCCCGATATGCCCTGTAATTGAAAAATCACAATCTTTTTACATCGCTGTCCCGGCAAGACGTCCGCCGAAAACAAAATCTTTTCAAAATTTCCTGACCGAAACAGGTTTTAAAAATAACTCACCTTAATCCGCTTTCCCATCTCTTTTAAACACTGCGAAAGTTCCTCCACCAGGTTCATCTTAATATTAAAGTTGATTGGCAGATCCGGATTCTGGTGTGCCGGATTCACCGCCCGGCCGACGTAAAAGTTGATGTCGGTCGCCTCTTCAAACAGCATTCTTGCAATCAGCGACGCGCCGTCGCGTTTGTATCCCCAATGCGTATAACTCTCGTTGCTCTTTAGATAGTCCTTGGCGTATTCTAATACCTTATTGACCGTAATCACGCCCTCGGTCACCAGATCCACGCCCTCGATCTCCGCGATCGGCGGAATCTCCGGGTCCTCAAAATTCAGGCTCGGCATGACCTTTTTGCCAAGGTATTTGGCCGCGATGGACGAGGTGGTGCCGCCGCAGACGATGTGCTTGCCCTCTTTAGAGAAGAACAGCGACATCATGCGTTCTGCGTCGTCGCGGTTGGACGGCGGTCCGAACAAAAGGTTGACCGGCGCACGCCGCCGCACCCGAACCACGCAGGCCGTCGCGTCATCGCCCGGCTTTTCGCCGTAAAGCTTGTTGCACTCGTCCACCAAAATGGTCGCCAGGGTCTTGGCCGTAAAATCGTTGACGGTCAGCGGCTCTAAATAGTCGATGATGTCCTCCCGTTTCCAGCCAAAGTTATAGGCAATCCCGATCCCGGCATGGGGACAGCCGTCGCTCATCGCGACAAAGATGTCGTTTTCCTTTAAGTCAATCACCGACTGGTACACCGTTTTACCGCCGATGTTCTTTTCGGTCTTGGGATAGTCATAGTTCTTGTAATCCCGAAACAAAATCACCTGCGGATTGTCATACTGAATCAATTCGGCGCGTACGTTATCAACCAGGTGGATAATGGTAAAAGTGGAATACGCCACGCCGCGCACGCTGCAGATCGGCAGCGCGGCCGCAATGGTCGAGACGCACTCCTCAATCGACAAGCCCTCCGCCATCATGGTTGAGATAATCTTTGAGGTCAGGGTGGATAAAATGCTCGCCTTTACGCCGCTGCCCAGGCCGTCCGCCAGGACGATCACGGTCGAATTTTCGCCCTGCTCCACCACGTCCACGTGGTCGCCGCAAAGCTGCTCACCCTCATGGTTAATGCTTTTATATCCAATGTCCGCGCACAAATTATTCATCCGCAATCGTCTCCTTTAGCTTGGTGAGCGCAATTTTGGTCTCGGCCGCCGTTTCGCCCAGAAGCGAGGCAATCTCCTGCACAATCCGCATCTGCTTGTCAACCACCTTGTCGGCAATCTCCACGGTCTGCCGGCTGATGTCCTCTTTGCGCTCTCTCTGGTTTTCCTCATCGGTGATGTCGCGCAGAATACAGATCAAAAGGCGGTAATCCTTGTCATAGACGATGGTCTGTTCGACATACCGCTCGTACTCCGCAAGGTAGACCCGCTTGTTTCTGACGTTTCTTCCGCTCTCTAAGACGCGCATAAACAGGGTCGGATCCAAAATGCGCACCACCTGATCGCCTAATATATCGTGAATGCTTCTGATATGCATCATCCGCATCGCCGCCGTGTTGATCTGCTGCACCTCCAGCTTTTCGTTCAGCACCATCAGGCCGTTCGGCGTGTTGTTGACAATGTTATCCGAAAAGCTCTCCGCCTTATCTTTCAGGTACGGCAGACACATCGAAATCTCCGCCTTGCCCTGGTAGATGGCAACCGCCTTTTCGCGGCAGGTGTTATAGCCGCATGAGCCGCAGTTTAACTCGTCCGCCGGCTTGAATTTGCCCATCTGGCGCAGAATCTCGCCGATCTCCTGTTCGGTCGGCGGCTGGAGTTTTCGCTCAATCATCGTAAAGTTTTTGCGCAGCGCCAGCGCGTCCGGCTGCGCAACGGCAAAGTCACGTGCGCCGGCAAAGTCGGCAACTGCCTGATAATCCCGTACCGGCGAACGGTGGAATTTTTCCATGACCGGGCCGCCGATGCAGCTGCCGGCACAGGCCGACATCTCGATAAAGCAGTGGTGCACGTTTCCGTTTTCGATCTCGCGCAGCGCCGCCATACAGTTTTCCACGCCGTCAATCGCCATGTATGTATAGCTTGGGTTATCCTGCTTCATGGTCTTTAAGATGCCGCCCGTGGTCGGAAAGAACCGCGCACGGCTCTCCGGCTCTTCTTCAACCTCGCACGCCAGGGTGATCGCTTCCGCCTTCAGCCACGCCGTCAGTTCGTCAAAGGTCAAAACGGCGTCCACGATGCCCTCATAATACGCCGCCTCGTCCTTTTTGGCAACGCAGGGGCCGACAAACACCGTCTTTGCCCCCGGATATCGCTTTTTGATATCCACGCAGTGCGCCTGCATCGGCGATAAGACATCGGCAAGATAGGCAAGTTCTTTGGGAAAGTATTTCTGGATCAAGAGATTCACGCTGTGGCAGCAGGACGAGATCACCACGTCCCGCTCCCCGGTATCGAGCATGCGCTCATACTCGCGCTTTACCATGGTCGCGCCGACCGCGGTCTCTTCCACATCGGCAAAGCCCAGCTGTTTCAGCGCCTTTCGCATCGCGCCGATGCCCACGTTTTCATAGTTTGCGATAAAGGACGGCGCAAGGCTCACATAGACCGGCGCATCACCCTGGAGCAGCACCTTGACCTTTTCGGTCTCGTCTACGATCTGCTTTGCGTTCTGCGGACAGACGACAAAGCACTGGCCGCAAAGAATACATTCGTTACCGATGATATACGCCTGGTTGCCCGAAAACCGAATGGATTTGACCGGGCAATAGCGAATACATTTATAACAGTTTTTACAGTTTGATTTTTTTAAGGTCAGGCAATCCGCCACGGTAATACCCCCTATTTTTTGAGCGCACTCAAAACGTGCGCGTCAAAAAATTCTTTGGTGGTCTCCGGCGTGACGGAATAAAAACTGTCATCCAGCGTCAGACAGACCCCCTCCTGGCATTTGCCCATGCAAAAGGTACCGGCCAGCTCCACCTTATCCTCCAGCTTGTGCTCGGCAATCAGATATTGCAGTTCCTCTACCACCTGCCGCGAGCCCTTGATATGACAGGACGAGCCGATACATACCGTAATTTTCATAAAAACTTCCTCCTTATTCGATTTGGTCTATTATTTCGTATCTTATTCATAGTCTACCACGTCAATCCAGGAATGTAAAAATTCCCGCTGCGCCTCGTTGCCCTTGACCGTCTGGGATGCCGCCACAATCGGCATCCACTTTTGCACGTACTGCATGGCAGTATCGGTCTTTTGACAAAACAGGTCAAGGTACTTTTTCGCGCCGCTGATGTCGCCGCAAAGCCAGAACAAAAGATAGGTTCTGGCCGCGTCCGCCGAGGCGTTGCCGATGGTCGCGTGCGACCAGTCAAGGATATACGCCTGCCCGTCCTTGTCCAGTATTATGTTGGAGGGGTTAAAGTCCCCGTGGCACAGCTTATCGTGCTTTGGCATCACCTCCAGGCGCGTATACAAATCATAGCGCGCGGTCGCGCTGAGGTCGGTTGCGGCGATTTTGCGCCGCATCTTATCCTTTAGCTTTGGCAGCAGCGGACAGGTCATGGCGTGCATCTTTTTCTGCGTTTCGACAAACAGATCCAGGTATTCGTCATACTTCTCCCTCTGCTCTGCCATCAGCTGCGAGAGGGGCTTTCCTTCGATATATTCCGACACGATCGCCCATTTGCCGTCAATGGTCGTGACCTCTTTCACTTTGGGGATCAAAAGTCCGGTTTCCTCCACTCTGGCCTGGTTGAGCGCCTCGTTTAAAATATCCGCCTTGGAAAAACCGTGGTGAAACACCTTAAGACACAAATCACCGTCGCGGTACACCGTTTTATTATTCCGAACTGCAATGATTTTATCTAAATTCATCGTATTTCCCCCCCTTTTATACCTTCTCGTGCGTGCCGTAGTAAGCGTTTAAATACATCTGCCGAATCTCACGGATCAGCGGATAGCGCGGATTGGCGCCGGTGCACTGATCGTCAAACGCCTGCTCGCACATCTCGTCCAAACGATCCAAAAAGTCCTTTTCGTCAATGCCGTAATCCCGGATGGTGGGCTTAATTTCAATCTTTTCTTTTAAGTCGCGGATCGCGTCAATCAGGCGCTCCAGCTTTTCTTCGTCCGTCTTACCGCCAAGGCCGAGCGCGTCTGCAACCTGTGCGTACCGCGCGAGGGTATGCGGATGGTCGTACTGCGGAAACGTCCCCATCTTGGCCGGAACTTCTGCCGCGTTAAAGCGCAGCACCTCTTCAATCATCAGCGCGTTGGCAATGCCGTGCGGCAGATGATGAAACGCGCCGAGCTTATGCGCCATCGAATGGCACACGCCCAAAAACGCATTGGCAAACGCCATACCGGCCATGGTTGCCGCATTCGCCATCTTGTCTCTGGCAACCTTGTCGGTCTGCCCGTTTTGATAAGCGGCCGGCAGATAGGCAAAGATGGTCTTTAGCGACTGAATCGCAAGGCCGTCGGTATAATCCGTTGCCATCATGGAGGCGTACGCCTCCAGGTTATGGGTCACCGCGTCAATGCCGGACGCCGCCGTCAGCCCCTTTGGTGCCGACATATGAAGGTCTGCGTCCACGATTGCCATGTTCGGCATCAGCTGATAATCCGCCAGCGGATACTTCACCCCGGTTGTCTCGTCCGTGATGACGGCAAACGGCGTCACCTCCGACCCGGTACCGGCCGAGGTCGGCACGGCGATAAAGTACGCTTTTTCGCCCATCTTGGGGAAGGTATACACACGCTTTCTGATATCCATAAAGCGCATTGCCATCTCCATAAAGTCAGCCTCCGGATGCTCATACATCACCCACATAATCTTGGCCGCGTCCATCGCGCTGCCGCCGCCGAGGGCAATGATGCAGTCCGGCTGAAAATCGGTCATCTGTTTGGTACCTGCCTTGGCGCAGGCAAGAGTCGTATCGGGCGCAACGTCAAAGAAGGTCGTATGCACGATGCCCATTTCGTCCAGCTTGTCCGTGATCGGCTTGGTATAGCCGTTGTGATACAAAAAGCTGTCCGTCACCAAAAAGGCACGCTTTTTGTGCATCACCTGTTTTAATTCATCGAGTGCCACCGGCAGGCAGCCTGCCTTGGTGTAAACCTTTTCCGGCGCGCGGAACCACAACATATTCTCCCTTCTTTCTGCAACGGTTTTGATATTGAGCAAATGCTTGACGCCGACGTTTTCCGAGACGGAGTTGCCGCCCCAGGAACCGCAGCCCAAGGTGAGCGACGGCGCCAGCTTAAAGTTATACAAATCACCGATACCGCCCTGAGAAGATGGCGTGTTTACCAGCACGCGGCAGGTTTTCATCCGTGCCGCAAAACGGCGGATCGTCTCACGCTCTGCCTGTGCGTCTAAATAGATGGACGAGGTATGCCCAAGACCGCCGTCCGCGATCAGGCGTTCTGCCTTGGAAAACGCGTCGTCAATGTCCTTGGCGCGGTACATCGCCAGCACGGGCGACAGCTTTTCATGCGCAAATTCTTCAGACAGTTCGACCGATTCAACCTCGCCGATCAGAATCTTGGTGCGCTCCGGCACGGCAACGCCGGAAAGCTTGGCGATGGTGTAGGCGCTCTGCCCGACAATCTTTGCATTGAGCGCGCCGTTGATTAAGATGGTCTTTCGCACCTTTTGCGTCTCGGACGGCGTTAAGAAATAGCAGCCGCGGTCGGCAAATTCCTGTCTGACTTTATCATAAACCGCGTCATGCACAATCACCGACTGCTCCGACGCGCAGATCATACCGTTGTCAAAGGTTTTGGAATGAATGATCGAGTTGACCGCCAGCACGGTGTCGGCGGATTTGTCGATGATGGCCGGTGTGTTTCCGGCGCCGACGCCGATGGCCGGTTTGCCGCTGGAATATGCGGCCTTCACCATGCCGGGGCCGCCGGTTGCCAGGATCAGATCTGCCTCGTGCATCAAAAGATTCGTCATTTCCAGTCCCGGTACGTCAATCCAGTCGATAATCCCCTCCGGGGCGCCGGCCGCAACCGCCGCGTCCAAAACCACCCTGGCTGCCGCAGTCGTGCTCTCTTTGGCTCTGGGGTGCGGCGAAATCACGATGGCGTTTCTTGTTTTTAATGCCAAAAGGCATTTAAAGATGGCGGTCGAGGTCGGGTTGGTGGTCGGAATGACTGCCGCAATCACGCCGATCGGCTCTGCGATCTTTTGGATGCCGAATGCGGCGTCCTCCTCGATCACACCGCAGGTTTTTACGTCCTTATAGGCGTTATAGATATACTCTGCGGCGTAGTTGTTTTTGATGACCTTGTCCTCTACGATTCCCATGCCGGTCTCGCTGACCGCCTGCTTTGCCAGTGGAATCCTTTGCTGATTGGCCGCTGATGCCGCGGCGAAAAAGATTTTGTCCACCTGCTCCTGGTTAAATGTCGCAAATGCTCTTTGTGCCTCTCTTACCCTTGCCAGCGCACGCTCCAGCGCCGCTGTGTCGTCGATGATGCATCTTGCCTTGTCTAACATACGATTCCTCCTTTTCCCTTTGGGGTTTTAAAAACGCCGGGCTAACCTCTTTCACTTGGTTCTGCCGGTGCGCTTTTGATGCCCCGGTTTGGGGTGTTATTTTGTTTGTTAATATTTTAACACACTGGTATTTCCTTGGGAATTGCAAGTTTTTATAGGCGGTATTATCAAATCATACAATACCGGCCGGGCAAAAATTCTGCGGTATCATCGTGCTGTCGTGCCATTTTCAGCGGCGCCAATCCTCTACCGTCTGCCGTGCAGCAGCGGCGAGAGCCGTTTATAGAGCAAAAAGGTCAAAAGCGAAACCATCAGCCCCTTTAAGAGGTTAAAGGGGGTCACGCTCAGCAAAATGACCTTAAACTGACTGTCGATGATCGGAATGATCTTTTGGCACATCGCGATAATGGCGTCCATCGGAATCCCGAACACCTTGGTATAAAACGGAAACATAATCAAATAATTGGTAAAAATCCCGGTCAGCGAAAAGCAGAGCGTACCGCAAAGCATGGCGATCAGCGCGCCGCGCCGGGTCTTGTTTTTATGATAGATCAGTCCGGCCGGCGCAACAAACGCGCAGCCTAGGATAAAGTTGGACACCTCTCCGATGCCGGCAGTGCCGGAAATCAAAAG
>CAVGTH010000015.1:15972-21366 GCA_963632045.1 Roseburia faecis
TCAAAAGATGCAGCAGGTTTTTGACAAGTTCGGTCAAAACGCCGGCCAGCGGCCCGAAACCGAACGCCAGAATCAGCGCCGGAAGATCGGAAAAGTCAAGCTTGATAAAATCGGGTGCAAAAGGCAGGTGAAATTCCAGCAGCATCAATACAAAGGAAATCGCCGCGCCGACTGCAATACTGACAAGCTCTCTCGTACTTACTTTTTTCTTCATGATTTTTCCTCCTTGGTGTCCGTGCACATGGAAAAGACAAACATCAGGTTATCCTTGTGCCGCTTTTTGGTTTTTCCGTTTCCCGATTCCGCCCGCCGATTTGTGGTTTATGTGCAAATCGGCGCTTTGTTTCTATATCAATCTACGCTTTATTTGCCGATCCGGGCTTTGTGTATCAAGCCGTGCTTTATTCCGCCGCGTCGGCCGGCGCGGCAATCGCCTCCGCCTCCGGCACGGGGGCTGCGCTCGGCGCAGGCGGCGGATTTTCCGCCGGCTTTGGTGCCTCCTTTGGTTCGGTCGGTTTGGGTGCGGCCGATGCCGACGCAGTCGGCTTTGGCGTCTCAGACGGTGCCGGCGGCTGGTACCGGCTGGACGGCAGCTTTTCGCGCAGCACCTCCGCGCCGTTCTTCTTCACCAGGCGCGTCACGCTGTAAGAATATTCGCCGCCGCTGCGCAGCAGTTCGACCGAGGTCTGCTCCGGATTATAGCCGCGCACCGTAAAGGTCAGCTTGCCGCCGTCTGCGGATGCGTCAAACCGAATCGGGTACGGCGTACTGTTTTGCAGCCGCAGATCGAGGTATCCCTCCGCGATGGTCGCGTCCAGTCCCGGCGGAAGATAACCCACCTTTAGGGTATGGTTATGCCGCTCGACCACCTTTAAGTTGGCGTAAAGCGCCGCGCAGTAGAGCGTGGACGAGCCTTGGCAGATGCCGCCGCCCATGCCGCTTTCCACCTTATTGCCGACATAGACCGGCGCGGCCTGATAGCCGTTTTCCGCCTTGCGCGGCAGAATGGTTTTATCATACGAAAACTCGTCGCCCGGCAGCATCTCATAGCCGTTGATGCGGCTTGCCGCAAGGCGCACGTTGTTGATCCGCGCGGCGGTACCGCCGTAGTACGTACTGTAACTGCCCAGCACGTCCGCGTACAAACGTTCTTTTAATACAGACTCGGTCAGTGCCGGCGGCGTGGTCGTCACCGAAAAGGTGGTGGTGTTATCCGCCGCGGTGTCTACCGCGCGGATCGCCTGTCTGACCGTCTCCTCGTCCACGGCGCACTGTAACTTTTCGGGATGAACCACGACCTTGCCGCTGCCGTCCTTTTCATAATACGCGTCCTGCGCCGGGCTGATCAGCCACTGATAAAATTCCGAAAATTCGATTGGTGCCGGCTCAACGGTCTTTGGCTCAAGCACCACCTTGTCAAAGGCCATCGCCTTGATCTGCCGCTCCACTTCAGCGGCCGCCGCGTCACGATCCACCTTGACGCCGTTGACCTTTCCGTAAAGCGTCACATGATCCGGCGCGATCTGAAAGGTATAGCCGACCGGCTCGATCTCATAGGGTTTTGCGATCTGCGAAAGCATGGCGAGCAGCGCCTCATTCTCATATGTGATGACCGGCTCTAACTCCGTCTTATGAAACCGATGGTAAAGGTAGGTAATCCCCCTTGTGACCGGGTTTTTGTGCGCGCCCTTTTCCAGCGCGTTGCCCACGACCTCCTGATTTTGATAGGTCACCGCCAGATCGTTCAGCGGTATCGCGCCCTCGGCGTCCTCACAAAACAGAGGAATCCGCACGTCACGGATTTTTTCACTGTAATACGTATCGTTTAAGATGGCGAGCGCCTCTTCGGCGGTCTTGCCGCCCAGGTTCTGATCGCCGACATAGATGTTGGGAAACACCGTTCCCGCATCTCCGGCGCGGTAAGAAACCGCAATCACGCCGAGCATCGTCAGCGACAGGGCAATCAGCAGCACGCCGATGAAAATCAGACGGCCGCCGCCTTTTTGTTTCTTTTTTCTGCCGTTCCCATCCGAAGGCACACTTCCCAATGGCATAAGCATAACTCCACCCCTTATCGATATTGCCGCGCCGCAAACCCGTCCTCACAGGC
This sequence comes from Roseburia faecis, assembly GCA_963632045.1. Lineage (GTDB taxonomy): Bacteria > Bacillota > Clostridia > Monoglobales > Monoglobaceae > Ructibacterium. The sequence continues at coordinate 18,083 of CAVGTH010000015.1, forward strand.
CAAACCCGTCCTCACAGGCCGATCACGGCATGACGGACGGTCAAAACCGCTCCCGATTGATTGCACGGCGCAAAAAAGCATGTCACCTTTCTACATTGTATGATGCGTTACAGCTTAAAATGCTGGCCGCAAACTGTTTTGCGGTTCTGCCGGAAAATCCGTTATACTGCATCTCCCAGGTCAGCGCCTTGGCGCGGATTTCGTCCGTCATGGCAACGCCGGACGCGGAGAGGATATTTGCAACAATCTCTAAATATTCGTTCTGGGTCGGCGTCAAAAAGCTCAGGGTGATTCCAAACCGCGCCGAGAGCGACTTACGCTCGCTCAGACCCTCGGCACGGTGTACCTCGTCACTGAGGTAACCCTCCCGCTCCGACCAGGTTTCTTTAATCAGGCTGCGGCGGTTGGAGGTCGCGTAGATCAACACGTTGTTTCCTCTCGCCTCCGCCTGGCCGTCCAGGGCGGATTTCAACAGCTTATAGCTGGCGTCGTCCGGCTCAAAAGACAGATCGTCAATAAAAATGATATAGCGAAGCACCGGGTTTTTGATCGCGCGAAAGACCGCCGGCAAATCCGCAAGCTGCGATTTGCTCAGTTCGATCAGGCGAAGTCCCCGATCCTTAAACATGTTCAGACACGCCTTCACCGAAGAGGATTTGCCGGTGCCGCTGCTGCCGGTCAGCAATACGTCGTTTGCGTGATAACCGCTGACAAAACGCTCGGTATTCCCGATCAAGACCTCTTTTTGATGGGCAAGCCCGGTCAGATCGCGGAAGGTGATTGTGTCCGGACTGTTGATGCCGACCAGCGCGCCGCCGTCCCAGCGCAGGGCGGCATACGCCGTCGCCTTGCCGGTGCCGAAGCTTTCCGCATGGGCTAAGATCGCGCCGCAAAGCGCCTCGTTGGAGGTCGATTCGATCATGCTCTCCAGCGAGCGCACATAACTGGAAAGCCCGGTATGAATCCGCTGCGTTCCCATCTTGCTGAGCGGCAAAAGCCCCTTTTCGCGAAACATCTGATCCCAGTCCACCGACAAAAGCGCGGTATAAATACACTTTACATCGCGGCGGAGAAAATCGCGGAGATTTTCAATATCCGGGAGCAGATCTTCCTCCAGCATGCTGCGCAGCACATATTCCGCGATCAGGTTGCGGTCGGTCAGCCGATGCGCCGAATACGCGATCAGCGCCCTTGCCGCGGTATAATAGTCCGCACTGTCGCCCGTCTCGGAAAACCGAAGCAGGGCGGCAACCGCCGGATCCTTTGTGATATGGTCAAATAAAAACAGATTCATCGATGATGTCCCCTTTCGCCGAAAACGCGGTCATGCCCGCTATAAAGCAGGGTATGGCTTTTTCCGGGCGATATTTCTGTCATAAAATGCGGCTAATCCTCATTTAAAAGCGAGAGCGCAAGGCGCGTGTTTTCGCTCGCCTTCTCTTCAAACGCAGCGCCGGACGCCGCCAAGTCCTCACATAGCTTATCGCGCCGCTGCATAATCTCGTCCACATAACGCAAAAGCGTCAGCGGATTGATATCCCGTGCCGGACAGGTAAACTCCTGACCAATATATTCCATGGTCGCGTCCACCTTGGGATCGTAGCAAAGCCCGATCAGCGGCGTTCCCATCTTTGCCGCATAGATTAAGGTGTGCAGCCGCATTCCCAGCACAAACTGCGCACCGCCGACCACGCCCAAAATCTGGGTCGGCGCGGGCGAACCCTCTAAAATCCGCCCCTTTTGCTTCATATAAGACAGGGTCTTTTTGGCGGTCGCCATGTCCCGGCTCTCCTGCATCGGCACAAAAAGCGCCTCCATATGATATTTTTCGCACACCCGATCCGCAACGGCAGCAACGGTCTTTTCCATCTCACTGTCCGCAAACTTCCACGGGCGGAGCGAAATCACGAAATAAGGCGTCCCCTCCGTCACGCCGGCACGCCGGCAAAGGGCAGCTGCCTCTTCCGTTCCGGCCGCCGCCAGGCGAAACGCCGGGTCTGCCGTCACCAGCATCTTGGGATTTGTCACGCCAAAGCGTTTAAGTTCCTCCAGCGAGGACGGCTCGCGCAGGGTAATTAAGTCCACACGGTTCAGTACCTTGGCGATTTTATGATAATTCCGCTCGTTGCGGATCGGGCCGATGCCGTTGGCATAAAGCATCACCTTTGCGCCCATTCTAAGCCCCATCCGAATCACAAAAAGATAGTACGCCAGCGACTTTTCGGACGTCACGTCCTGGATCAGGCTGCCGCCGCCGCTGATGAGCAGCTTGGTTCGTTTCAGATTCCACAAAATGCCGGGAATGTTAAAGCGGTGGATCGCCTCAATCCCGTAGAGCGCCTTGGTCTCGGCCGGGTCGTTGGAAAGCGCCAGGATTTTAATGTCGGGATGCTCCGCGCTCAGACTGTCCACCATCGATTTTAAAATGGAATCGTCGCCGCTGTTATGAAACCCGTAGTAGCCGGAAATCATCACGTCCGTGCCGCCGCCCGGCATACGGATGGGATTGGTGAGCAGATACGCCTCGATATCGTCAAATTCCTCGATCATCACCTCGTTGATCTTACTGTTTTTGATGATCGAAATATACATCTTGATCGCGTCGTCCGCCATCGTATCAATCGAATAATGCTGCCTTACCGTCTCACGGGCATAGGCGCCGAGTTCCGCACGCCGCGCATCACCGGCGCGATAGAGGGTTAAAATATCCTGTTTCAGCGTCTCGGTCTCGGTCGGCACGCAGCCGCGGCAGCAGAAGTTGGTATCGATCGCCGTTTGCAGCTTGTCGCGGTCAAAGATGCCGATATAGCCCTCGTTGCCGGCGATGATGGACGGCTTTTCGCATGCCATGGCCTCCAGCGCGGCACGGCTGACCCCGATAAAGATGTCGCCGCAGGCCACAAAGCGGTTGATATCGGTGCGGCTTCCGGTGACAACTGCCATCCGCCGTCCGACCGCCGCATTCACTGCCTCGGCCTCTTTTTTGATCTCGCCAAAATCATTGCCGCCGCCGACAATGACGATTTCCAGGTTTTTGATCTCGGCCGCGAGATCCTGTGCCGCCGCCAGCAGCTTATGCGCCGCCAGCGAACGGTCGATGTCCATGCGGCTGACGTACACGATCCGCCACGCCGTATCGGACAGGTTAAATTCCTTTGCGATTGCGGAACAATCCGTGTCTTTGGAGAATTTTTCAAGATCGATGCCGTTAATGGTGACGCGGACATGCTCCGGGTCGATGCCGTAGTTATCCGCAAGGTAGGTCTTGATATCATCGCTGACAG
>CAVGTH010000015.1:21376-24231 GCA_963632045.1 Roseburia faecis
CCAGCGAGCGGTCGCCCCACCTTGTCAGAAGATTATACGGGAACCGGGTCGAAAACACCCAGTGCGCCGTCGTCACAAAGCGAAAATGATACCGCCGATGCAAAAGCGCGCACAAAAACGCCGGAATCCGGGCATGGGCGTGTACCACGTCGATATGGTTGGTTAAAATAATTTCTTTGAGTTTTAAATACGCCCTTTTCATGCAGAGCGGATTTTTACTGTGAAAGGGAACCTTGATATGGCGAATCCCGGCCTCCTCAAGTTCTGCCTCATAGGCGCCGCCGTTGGAGGCGACAATGACCTCTACGCCGCGGTGCGAGAGCGCCTTGGAAAGCTCCACAATATGCGTCTCCGCACCGCCGATATCCAGTTGCATGGTCGCCATCAAAACCCGCATGAAACCCCTCCTCCGCCGCACGAGCGCGGCAAACACTTTGTCCGCTTTTTTCTTATGTTCTATTGTATAACAGTTTACCTGCCCTGTCAAACCTTTTTAGCAAAAAATTACGTCAGACAGCGCCGCGGCGTCATCGACCACACAGGGCGCCTTGGCGGCGATCAGTTCCGCCGCACCCCGAAACCCCCAGGAAGCGCCGACCGTGTCCACGCCGGCGCGGCGGCCGAACTCGATATCCACATCGGAATCGCCGACGTAGAGCGTATCGTCTCTCTTTACGCCGACCTCCTTAAGCAGGGCAAAAAATACCGCCGGGTCGGGCTTTTTGGGGTATTCCGCCCGTTTTCCGAATACGCGGTCAAACTTTTCTGTCCCCAAAATTTCCGCCACGACGCGCTGCGTCTGCTCCTGCGGCTTGTTGGAGATAATCGCCGTCATTGCGCCGCTTTCTTTGATTCTTTCCAGCAGCGCCAAGATACCGGGATAGGGCTTGGTCTTTTCGCAGCAGTTTTTTAAGTAATCCGCCCGGTACAGGGCAATCAGCCGCTCCAGCTGCGCCGCGTTTTCGTCACCCAGCGCACGGCGGCAGAGCAGTTCCATCCCGTCGCCCACCATCTTATAGTACGAAGCCACAGGGTGCGTGCGAAGTCCCAGCTGCACCAGGGAGCGGTTCACGGCAGCGGCAATATCCCCGATCGAATCCACCAGCGTACCGTCCAAATCAAATACGATCAGTTTTTTCATGCCATTTACCTCCGATCCGATGTTAAAGTATACGAATGCAATCAGTTTTCTGCAAGATATTGCGACATTGCCGTACGGGCGCGGCGGAAAACATAGGGTCTCCCAAAAATCTTACTTGATTTTTGGGAAAAAGGAGCAGCGCCGAAGCCTGGGCGATGGTTTGACGCTTTTTGTCAAATCGAGCCATTGCGCAGGCAGATGTGACGCGGGCGGAGGGCTATCAATTCAAAGCAATATCTTGCTGAAAGCCGACTTTGTATACATCCTCCGGCAAGATTTTCCGTCCGCTATTTTTCAGGACTGTTTTTCGGCTTTTTAAAAATCCATAGCTTACTGAATACATAGTTCAGCGCGATCACAATCACGTTTACCAAAAGCTTCATCCAGCGCGCCGGGAATCCGGCATTCACCACGGTGATCTGAAGCAGAATCTCCGCCAAAACCATGGTAAACACCCGCGCCAGATAAAACGAACCCATCTCCAAAAGCACCGCTTTCGCGCCGTGCACCTTGCTTTCAAAGACGAATTTTCGGTTGGTGATATAGGCAAACGTGATGGCCGAAAGCGTGGAGAGCACACTGCACCCGTGCATCAGGTACGCGTTATGATCCAGCGGCAAAAACAGAGAGAACACAAAGAACAGCCCGGTGTCCACCAAAAAGGTCAGACCGCCGAACACGCAGTATAGAATCAGTTCACAGTAACGGTTCCACAGCGCTAAAAAAGATTTTTTCATCGTTTTATCCTCCGTCCGATTCCGTCATGCGGCATTATGCCGCAGAATCCGTCTGTGTGGCAGAATCTTCCTGCGTAGCAGAGTCCGTCTGTGCAGTAGAATCCGTCTGCGTAGCAGAATCTTCCGCCGATCCGCCAAAGATGGCCTGTTCCAGCTTTGTCGTGCGTTCGTACTCTGCCACGCGCTCTTCCTTGCTCTTTTCGTTTTCATAAAGCGCACGGGTGCCCCAGTAGACCGCGGCATCGCCGTTTTGCGAAAGTATCGCGTCAAACTGCGGCAAAGTACGCAGGCTGCGCAGAGAATCCATGGTGTCGCGGTAGCTTTCGCCCTCCATCATCTCATAAAAATAGTCGTCAAAGAAGAACACCGGGTACGCGCCGGTCGAAAGCTCCGCCATAAACTTGGTCTGGATTGCCATCGCGCCCTCGCCGGAATTCTGACCGCCCATCGCGGACAGGCTGACGTTATAGATCTTAACCGTTTTTTCACCGTCGCCGTCCGTGTCCGAAACGTACGGGGCGATCGCCTCTTCCATCGCGGCGAGGGTCTCGTCACTGAAATACTTTTCGGAATAAAAGCCGATCTCCAAATCATAGGTCGGCCGCGTCATCACCTCATACACCGTGCCGAAAATCAAAAGCAGCACGATGGTAATGCCGATGATCCACCACTTATCATAAAGCCAGATGTGCGCAATCTTCTCTTTGAGCGGCATATCCTTTACCATGGCTCTGGCTTCTCTTGTCTGTTTGTCCATCCCAATCACCTCATATCAGTTTCCTGCAAAACGACCGTTTTCTATACCGTTTATTCTACCACACCGCACAAAAATAATCAAGAAAGAATCGCACAATCCGCTATATTTTGCGAAAAATTTCATTTTGATCTAATCGCCGTCCCCTGTTCCGCCATTGCCCACCGCGGCGGCGCGGCAATGAAATTTTTCGCCGATTTCACGCCGTTTTCGGCAAGATATT
>CAVGTH010000016.1:0-4824 GCA_963632045.1 Roseburia faecis
GGAGAACAACTACCGTCAAAAGCTGGCGTGGGGCATTTATCTCGGCATCGTCCGCTACTTTAATCAGTAATTTAGTAAACGTTTTGCACCCCAAAATCTTCTGTCTTTTTATTGAAAAGCCGTGAAAACTGTGTTAAAATAAAAGACAATAGGAAAAAACGACCTTTTTGGGGGATTACATTATGGTTTTTCGCAAAATCACTGCACTCTATCTGATCGCAGCCCTGTTGCTGCCATGCTTTTTTACCGTCCGCGCCGAAGAGAACAAAGACAATATGGACGGATATTATATTTATGATGTTCGGTCCTATGACCTGATGACCGATGGCGCACTGCTCGGCGCTGTGATTACCGGCGTCGCCGACCGGGACGCTCTGCCTGAGGATATCAGCATTCCGGACACGCTCGGCGGCTATCCGGTCAAAGAAATCGGGGGCCATGCCTTTTTGGATTGTGATAACATACGCTCGGTTTTTATTCCAAACAACATCATCTCTATCCACCCGAACGCGTTTTCTTACTGTTATAATCTCACTGCCTTGCATGCAGACCCTAATAATACACGTTATTGCTCCAAAGACGGTGTATTGTTCAGCAAGGATCAAACCGTTCTGACCCATTATCCGCAAGGAATCCAAAACGACAAATACACCGTTCCGGACAGTGTAACGAAAATCGGCAGTTACGCCTTTTCCAATCAATTCTATCTTACGGAAGTCGATATTCCAAACAGCGTAACCGTCATTGCACCGCACGCCTTTGAAGGAGCCTCCATCCAATCGATTGCCATTCCTGCCGGAGTAGAAAGAATTGGTTCTTCCGCCTTTTCAGGCTGCAAAAATCTCACATCGGTCACCATCGCAGAAAGTTCCCCACAACGGCTATGCGACCGTACCGGATGCCGGAGAAGGTTACGAATATTCCTTCCGCATAGGATCATTCACCCTTTGGGATCCGAGTATGCCGATCACAGAGGATATTACCATTCGAGTCACCCGAATCTTAAAGACCTATACCGTTACGCTGGTTGGCGACGTCCGGGACGAACAGCAAATCACCGCCGGAAGATACATCGATCCCCCGACCCAGGAAGGCTATGAATTTTCCTATACCGTGGGCGGACAGGCTTGGGATCCCAATACCCCCATCACCTCCGATTTAACCGTTACGGTAACAAAAAGGTTAAAAACCTACACGGTCACGTTCATCGGTGACTGGACGGGCACAGAAACCGTGGCGCATGGCAGTCAGCTTACCAAGCTGCCGGAGATAGGCGCAACATATATCTACCAATACACCGCCGGAGGTAGGGCTTGGGATCCTGCCTCTCCGATCACCTCTGATCTCACCGTCCGTGTTACCAGGGTGATTACCGCGTACACCGTCACCTTCGTCGGCGATTATGAGGGAACGCAGATCGTTGCAAAAAATACCGCGATACAAAGTCCACCGATTGAAACGGGCTATGTTTATCGGTACACCGATGAATCCAATCGGCCATGGAGCCCCGATATCGCGGTCACCCGTGATATCACACTGACCGTCAAAAAATTAAACGACCGGTGCGAGGTTTTGAACATCTTAGGCTGTGACAGCCTTTCGGTTGATGCCGAAAACCACATCATCACCGCAACCGTTTACCAAAAAAGGCCGCGGCTGACTCCTGTCATCTCCGCAGGGGCGGCCTGCGTCATGAAATCGGCAAACAACGAAACGGTCTATGACAGCAACGGCGACACCGACACCGCGCTCACGCTTGACTACGGCGCGAATGAATACACCCTGACCGTAACGGCAGAAAGCGGAAAGACCGCAGCCTATACGCTAAAAATCACGCTGGAAAAGGTCAGTGACCTTGGATATATGACCGCACAGACCTATGGCAGAACCATCGGCTTTCAGCCGACCAAAAAAATCAAGGGTTCTCCGGGCATCAGGGCAAGGTATAGCAAGGATAACAACCGTTGGAGCTATACTGACGCAGAATATAACCCGGATGTGAATATGATCTATGTAAAAAATCTGGAAAGCAGCACCACCTATTCATTGAGGCGGATTATGGCTACGAAGCCCCGGTTTGTAACACCAATACGCCGATCATGGCAAAGACCGGGTTATCGGACGAATGTTTGATTCTCCGCGCCAACACACCGCCAAGCACCGATGTCGATCACGAAAATGGAACCGTTTCGGGATTGTGGGTTCAGAATATTTTCAACACCTGTGATATTGACATTACCGTAAGCGACGGCGCCACCTGGGAGATGTTTTTATCCCCGGATATGGAGACCCCGGCAGAAAGCAAGACCGTTGCCTTAGAAGAAGGGAAAACGACCAACGTCTATATCCGTGTCACCGCAGAAGACCGAATCAGCACAAAAACCTATACTCTGCCGATTTATCGGTGGACAAAGTCCGATCAACCGAAAATAAGTATAGAAAACGGCCTGGTTTGCATCACCGCACGGGAAAACAGCGCCATCTATTATACCGTTGACGGCAGCTATCCCACACCCGGCAGCAAAACCACCCTACTCTACACCAAACCGTTTTTGTGCGCCGACCGAAAAACCGTGAAGGCAATCGCAAAGGATCGCGACCGGGACGAGGCAAGCGAACCGGTCGGCTTTGCGGTGCGCGGCGCAGCAAAAACAGCCATAACCTCTGCTGTTTTCTCACCGGCGGCCGCAAACCAATACGCCTATGAAGTTTATCTCGAAACGCTGGAAGACACCGGGCTGGACGGCACCCTATACATCGCGGCATACGATGACCGCGGTGTGCTGACGGCAATCGAAACGGTCACTGTCAATACAAATCAGAAAGATCATTTAGAAACCGGAACGCTTTTTCCGGCGGCAACTCCCAAAAACTATGCGGTTTACTTCTGCGATAGCGCACTGAAACCGCTGACCGAAAAGAGGTAGTTGAAATCCGCCGTTTTTCTGCCTCTCGGCTGCATTATTGCAGCCAATTATTTCAGCCTATCAAAAAAGGGCGCTGTCTCGCTTGTGGATTTCACAAGCGAAGACGCGCCCTTTTCGTTCGTTCTTATAAAACGATCAATCTTTGCGATACTTCTTACAGCTCAGCGAAATACTTAATGGTTCTTACCATCTGGCTGGTGTAGCTGTTCTCGTTGTCGTACCAGGAAACAACCTGTACCTCATACAGATCGTCAGCAATCTTCGATACCATGGTCTGGGTTGCATCAAACAGAGAACCGTACTTCATACCGATTACATCGGAAGATACGATCGGATCGGTGTTGTAACCGAAGGATGCGGATGCAGCAGCCTTCATTGCAGCATTGATACCGTCAACGGTAACGTCACTGCCCTTTACAACTGCGGTCAGGATGGTGGTAGAACCGGTCGGAACCGGAACACGCTGTGCAGAACCGATCAGCTTGCCGTTCAGTTCCGGAATAACCAGGCCGATTGCCTTTGCAGCACCGGTGGAGTTCGGAACGATGTTTGCAGCACCTGCTCTTGCACGGCGAAGGTCACCCTTTCTGTGCGGGCCGTCCAGGATCATCTGGTCGCCGGTGTAAGCGTGAATGGTGGACATAATACCACTCTGAATCGGTGCGTAGTCATTCAGTGCCTTAGCCATCGGAGCCAGGCAGTTGGTGGTGCAGGATGCAGCGGAAATGATAGTATCATCCTTGGTTAAGGTATCCTCGTTTACGCTGAATACGATGGTCTTTAAATCGCTGCCTGCCGGTGCGGAGATAACAACCTTCTTTGCACCTGCATCAATGTGTGCCTGCGATTTTTCCTTCGAGCAATAGAAACCGGTGCACTCCAATACAACGTCAACACCAATCTCGCCCCAGGGGAGCTCTGCTGCGTTTGCTTTTGCGTAGATGGTCAGGGTCTTGCCGTCAACGGTAATGGTACCCTTTTCATCGTCAGCCGTTACGGTGTGAAGATTCTCACCGATCTTGCCGCAGTAACCGCCCTGTGCAGTATCATACTTTAATAAATCAGCCAGCATGGAAGGCTTTGTCAGGTCGTTGATTGCAACAACTTCGTAGCCTTCTGCGCCAAACATCTGACGGAAAGCCAGACGGCCGATACGGCCAAAACCGTTAATTGCTACTTTTACTGCCATAGTAAAGTACCTCCTAAATGTATAATAAAATTATTTTTTTCCAACCACTATTTTAACTCATTTGCAAGAAATATACAAGAGTTTTTTTCAAATTTGTTAAAAAATTAACTCTATACCACAACAGAGCGCTATTTTTCCTCTAATTTTTGTAAAAAACTCCGGGTTCTTTCGTTTTTGGGATGTTCAATGACTTCCTGCGGCGTTCCTTCCTCTGCCACGGTACCGTCCGCCATAAAAATAATTTTATCGCTGACGTTGCTGGCAAAGTCAATTTCGTGCGTCACAATCACCATGGTGATGTGCTCTGCCGCCAGACAGCGGATAACCCGCAGAATTTCGCCGGTCAGTTCCGGGTCGAGTGCCGAGGTCGGCTCGTCAAAAAACAAAATCCGAGGCCGCAGCGCCAGGGCGCGTGCGATGGAGACCCGCTGTTTTTGACCACCCGACAGCTGACAAGGATAGCTATGCAGCTTTTCCAAAAGGCCGACGCGCTCCAAAAGTTCGCGCGCCTCTTCTTCGATCGACGCATAGATTTCCTTTTTATTTGCTTTAAAATCCGCCCGTTCCTTTGCCAAAAGCCGCGGCGCAAGCGTGACGTTTTCCAAAACATCGTATTGCGGAAAGAGATTAAAATCCTGGAAGACCAGGCCAAAGTTCAACTGCTTTTTTCGGATTTCCTTTGCGGAAGAAAGCTTTTCCGCCTCACCG